>CAKQTN010000250.1:0-1510 GCA_934276625.1 uncultured Haemophilus sp. | reverse complement strand
AGACGACGGTCAGAAATACGAGACCATAAAATTGGGTGCATTTCCGCCATGTTTGAACCCCAAAGCACAAATGCATCAGTTTTTTCGATGTCGTTATAGCAGCCCATAGGTTCGTCCATACCGAATGTACGCATAAACGCCACTGCTGCAGATGCCATACAGTGACGAGCATTCGGGTCGATAGTATTAGAACGGAAACCAGCTTTCCAAAGTTTTACTTTTGCATAGCCTTCATAGATGGTGGTTTGACCGGAAGAGAACATCCCTACAGCATTTGGTTCTTTTTTCTTCAGGATATCTTTGATTTTTTCCGCCATGATAGTGAAAGCTTGATCCCAAGAAACCGGTGTAAAGTCACCTTCTTTATGGAATTTACCATCTTTCATACGTAATAACGGAGTTTGTACACGGTCTGCACCGTACATGATTTTAGAAAGGAAGTAACCTTTGATACAGTTTAAACCGCGGTTTACCTCTGCATCCGGGTCACCTTGAGTTGCGACAACTCGACCATCTTTGGTTCCTACCAATACGCTACATCCTGTACCACAGAAACGGCATGGGGCTTTATCCCATTTGATGCCCATATCTTCGGTCGCATTTACCTGTTTAACAGGGATGGTCATACCGGCAGCCGCTGCTGCTGCAAGTGCAGCATTGGCTTTCATAAAATCTCTACGATTAAGTTCCATAGTTTTCCCCACTCATTGTTGAATTTTTAGAATATACAAATAATATGTATTCCTAAGTTATTTATTTTTCATCTAAGTAATTAGAAATTAAAGAAACGACAATAACCCCAGGAATATCTTTAATTTCATCCATAAGATCTGCTAACGCTAATTGACGATTACTTTCAAGAGTGACCACCAATTTGCCTTCATCAGACTTCTCGCCATGAATTTCAGCCGTTGGAATCGCTAAAATGGCTTCTTTGACTTGGTTAAGTTTTTCTGGTCTGGCTTGCACAACAATACTGCATACATACCAGTTTTCATTTTCGCTAAATTGATTCATCTGTATTTGTTTCAAAATTAATAATTTTTATTGCTTTTGTCGGGCAAACACTTAAACAAGCGCCACACCCATTACAGCTTGCTAAATCTAACATTGGTTTTGCTACACCACCAAGTTGTAATCGAAAACGGATGGCGTTCATTGGACAACTGTCTTGGCAACTTCGACATTCCACTCGATTTTCTGTGAGACATTGCGTTGTAATCTCAACTTTATGTGTCCAAGGTTCTTCTTCTAATGAACGAAAAATCGGTTGTTCGCATACTAAAACACATTTTTGGCAGAACGTGCATTCGCCCTTGTCAAATTGTATTTCAGGAAAGCCACCATCACCTTTTACAATAATTTGGGTTTCACATACCAGTATGCAATCACCACAGCGGGTACATTTATCCGTAAAGTCTGCTTCGTTAATTGACCAAGGTGGACGTATAGCATTAATACCTTGAATTTTAGCGCTTTCAGAATGTAACGATTGCAAAAACTGCCCACG
>CAKQTN010000249.1:0-1512 GCA_934276625.1 uncultured Haemophilus sp. | reverse complement strand
GAAGATAAATTAGCGGTAAACATCGGTTTAGAAATTTTAAAAATTGTCCCAGGACGTATTTCAACTGAAGTGGATGCACGTCTTTCTTACGATACTCAAGCAACTGTTGAAAAAGCACGTAAACTTATCGCACTTTATAATGCGGCAGGTATTTCAAATGAGCGTATTTTGATCAAAATTGCTTCAACATGGCAAGGTATTCGTGCAGCAGAAATTCTTGAAAAAGAAGGCATTAACTGTAACTTAACCTTATTATTCTCCGAAGCGCAAGCTCGTGCATGTGCTGAAGCGGGGGTTTATTTAATTTCACCATTCGTCGGTCGTATCTTAGACTGGTACAAAGCAAATACTGATAAAAAAGAATATGCTCCAGCAGAAGACCCTGGTGTTATTTCTGTAACCAAAATTTATAACTACTACAAAGAATACGGTTATAAAACAGTGGTAATGGGCGCAAGTTTCCGTAATGTCGGTGAAATTATTGAATTAGCAGGTTGCGATCGTTTAACTATCGCACCCGCTTTACTTAAAGAATTACAAGAAAATTCAACCGCACTTGTACGTAAACTAGATTACAAAGGTGAAGTAAAAGCGAAACCTCAACCATTAACTGAAGCTGAATTCTACTGGCAACATAACAGCGATGCGATGGCTGTTGAGAAATTGGCAGAGGGGATTCGCAAATTTGCAGTTGACCAAGAGAAATTAGAAGCAATGCTTTCAGCAAAACTTTAATTTTAAAAACATGAAAGTGCGGTTAGAAATAACCGCATTTTTTATTCTTATCATAAAATGTTCTAACTCTTAATAATTAGTTCTTGACTAACTCACCAAAGTCATTGAGAATTCAAGACAAGTTTTGCTAAAGCAAAATGGGAACCGCGACTTTTGATACAAAGTGCGGTCATTTTTTCTTTTTTCGGAGCAAATATATGTCAGGTATTTTTGAACAAACTCCTGCTAATCGTCGTCGTTATGGCGTAGCGATTTTTGTTGGTATTATTGCAGGTTTAATTTCTGCATTCGTAAAATGGGGTGCTGAGCATCCATTCCCACCGCGTAGTCCAATCGATTTCTTCGCAGCAGCATGTAAAGTAGACATCACAGGTTTAAGTCAAGATCAAATTCTTCAAGTCTGTTCACGTGCATTCTTAAACCCACCACACGTATTCTTACGTGATTATTTAGGTATTGATCCAACTCAAGCAGCATTTACTTTTGCGGATCATGGTTTTGACTGGATTGGCGTGACTCACATTACTTTCTCATTAGTATTTGCTATCGCTTACTGTTTAGTGGCAGAACGTTTTCCTAAAATCAAATTCTGGCAAGGTATTGGTGCAGGTTTAATCGCAGATATTTGTGTGCACTACATCACTTTCCCTGCATTAGGTTTAACACCACCTGTTGCAGAATGGCCGTTATATGAACATATTTCTGAATTAGTGGGACACATTTTCTGGTTCTGGACAATTGAGATTATTCGTCGTGATTTACGTAACCGTATTACTC
>CAKQTN010000248.1:0-1526 GCA_934276625.1 uncultured Haemophilus sp. | reverse complement strand
TAACCACGATACTCTAAGCGGTGTAAACCATTAATTAAAATTTCTGCTACATCACGTTGTGCTACCGCACCAACAATACCACACATAGTTTTTCCTTATTTACTAAAATTAAAAATCTTATTTTTCTGACCGCACTTTATGCCACATCTACACAAATTACTTCTACGCCTTGCGCCATTATGGCTTCTTTGTCGGCCTGAGATAGTTTGTTATCGGTAATCAGCACATCAATTTGCTGCCAGGTTAATTCCACATTTGGCATTTTTCTGCCAATTTTTTGTGATTCCACCATCACAATCACTTCACGAGACACTTCAGCCATCACCTGGCTTAAGCGAACCAACTCATTAAATGTCGTTGTACCACGTTCTAAATCAATGCCATCAGCACCAATAAATAATTGGTCAAAATCATAAGAACATAGCACTTGCTCGGCAATATTGCCTTGGAAGGATTCAGAGCGCGTGTCCCAAGTACCTCCCGTCATTAAGAGTGTCGGTTCATTTTCGAGTGAACGTAATGCGGTGGCCACAGAAAGCGAATTCGTCATCACAACTAAGCCTTGTTTACGATTAAGCTGCTTAATCAATGCTGCGGTCGTGCTGCCACTATCTACAATAATGCGATTGTGATCACGAATACGTTCTGCAGCTGCCTTTGCTAAGACTAACTTTCGTTGCGAAAGTTCATCATCTTGTTCTTCTTCGATGATTTCTTGTGGCATTAAAATGGCACCACCGTATTTACGAAGAAGGAAACCATTACTTTCTAATGCAGTGAGATCTTT
Source organism: uncultured Haemophilus sp. (assembly GCA_934276625.1). Lineage (GTDB taxonomy): Bacteria > Pseudomonadota > Gammaproteobacteria > Enterobacterales > Pasteurellaceae > Haemophilus_D. The sequence continues at coordinate 739 of CAKQTN010000248.1, read as the reverse complement.
TCGAATCGTCACTTCAGAGGTATCAAATAACTGTACAAGCTGTTCTACACTAACTTCACCTTGTTCTTGCAGTAGCTGCATAATGGCATGTCTGCGTTGTTGGGTATTTCGGTGTTGAATGTTTCGTTTCATTATTTATATTCCGTAATAAATTTCGGTTCGGAATTATATCGGCAAAATGATGAATGTAAAGCTAAAATTTAGGCAACAAAAAACCCTGACAAAGCAGGGTTTAATTAAAATTCGTTTTAAGACAAATTATTTGATTGCGTCTTTTAATGCTTTACCAGATACGAAAGCTGGAACTTTAGATGCTGCGATTTTGATTTCTGCACCAGTTTGTGGGTTACGGCCAGTACGTGCTGCACGTTTGTTCACTTTGAATGTACCGAAACCAATTAATTGTACAGGTTCACCTTTTTTAAGGCTACCAGTAATTGCCGCTAGAGTAGCTTCTAATGCAGCTTTAGCTTGTTTTTTATTTAATTCAGCTGCACTTGCAATTGCATCGATTAAATCTGTTTTGTTCATAAATTTGTACCTTCTGTTAAATTAAAATTTGACTCTATTTAAATAAGCGTAGCTTTTAACTGCTACGGCTTGGCAAGTCTAATCTAACTGAGCGGGAAATAAAAGCTCGATTTGTAAAAATTGTGACAAATCTCACGTTATTGCTCAATTTTTATACCAATATTGGAGATTCCCTCCTGTTTGATCTCGTTCCGGAGGGATAAAATCA
>CAKQTN010000247.1:0-1543 GCA_934276625.1 uncultured Haemophilus sp. | reverse complement strand
GGGAAGGCTGATGCGATTAAATCATTGACCGATTGATCTTTATATTTAAAAGAGGGACCAAAATCGCCTTTGGAAAGATTTTCCAAATAAAGGAAATATTGTTTATGTAATGGTTCATTTAAATGATACTTCGCTTCGATATTTGCCATGATTTCTGGTGGATAAGCACGTTCCGATGTGAACGGGCTACCAGGGGCGAGACGCATCAGAAAGAAGGAAAAAGTAATCAAAATAAACAGCGTTGGTAAGGCTTCCAACAGCCGTTTAAAAATAAATTTGAGCATAATAACTCCAACCAAAATGGGCGAAAAGTGCGGTCAAAAAACACGATAATTTTTAACCGCACTTAAATACGAGCAACGAATTAATGTTTAATAATATAAAGGTTGCGTAAGTAAATGTGATCTTGTGGATCTTTGCCTGAATAGCCTTTTACGTAAGGTTTCACTAAGCGTGGATTCACATAGTTAAAGATTGGCACGATACCGAAATCTTTTGCAAGAATTTCTTCGGCTTTCGCATAGGCTTTTGCACGACCTTCTGCATCCGTTGCGACATAAGATTCCGCAATGGCTTTATCATATTCTGGGTTCGCATATTTTGCGGTGTTGTTACTCGAATTAGATAAGAAATAGTTGCCGAATGTTGTGGCTTGGTTGTAATCCGCATTCCATCCTGCACGTGCCGCATCGTAACGGCCTGCACGACGGCTATCAATGTAGGTTTTCCACTCTTGGTTTTCTAATTTCACATCAATTAAACCTTTGGTGTTCGCTTTCCACATAGATGCTGCAGCAATGGCCACTTTTTTGTGGTTTTCATTGGTGTTGTAAAGAATGCTGAATTTCAACGGATTCGCTTTGCTGTAACCAGCTTCTTCTAAAAGTTTAATGGCTTCTTCATTACGTTGTGCCATTGGTTCTTTTGAATAAGCAGGTTGTTGAATGAGATGACCTTCTTCGATGTAAGTCGGCGTAAACACATAGGTTGGTGTTTGACCTTGACCTAAAACTTTATCGGTGATCACATTACGGTCAAGGGATAAGTTCAAGGCTTTACGAACATTCACGTTATCAAAAGGTGCTTTCTTATTGTTTAACTCATAAGAATAGGTCGCGAGAGTACGTGTCGTGAATACTTCGCCAGGTAATTCTTTTTGTAATTTTGCAAACTGTTCTGGTGGTAAGGCATAATTCGTCATATCTAAATCGCCTGCACGATAACGTGCCACATCAGTACTTGGGTTTTCAATCGCAAGGAAGGTTGCACTGTTAATGACAGTCTCTTTATCGTTCCAGTAGAGCGGGTTACGTTCAAATTCGATTTTTTCATTAATAATGTGGTTCGCCAGCTTATAGGCACCATTACCCACGTAATTTTCTTTTTTCACCCATGCATCCCCAAATTTTTCGACCACTTTTTGCGGTAATGGCAATAAGGATTGGTGAGTCGTTAAACTGACTGCGTAAGGCACAGGATTGGTTGCATGAACCACAAAGGTGTAATCATCTTTTGCTTCAACACCTAATTCAGCCGGTTTTTT
>CAKQTN010000246.1:0-1596 GCA_934276625.1 uncultured Haemophilus sp. | reverse complement strand
CAAAAATTAACGACACGTGAAGTGCCGGTGATTTTCTTAAATGATGTGGCAACAGGATTAATCTCTCATTTAACGGGGGCGATTAGTGGCGGCAGCTTATATCGTAAATCCAGTTTCTTGCTCGATCATCTTGGAAAACAAGTGTTGCCAGATTGGTTCCAAATTAGTGAGCGTCCGCATTTGTTAAAACGTTTAGCCTCCACGCCTTTTGATAGCGAAGGGGTGCGAACACAGGATCTTGAAATTATTCAAGATGGCGTATTGCAAACCTATTTGCTCACCAGTTACAGTGGTAGAAAAATGGGCATGCAAAGTACTGGTCATGCAGGCGGTATTCACAACTGGCTTGTGAAACCAAATTTAACGGGTGGATTGACCGCACTTTTACGTCAAATGGGCACCGGTTTATTAGTGACAGATGTCATGGGGCAAGGCGTAAATATTGTGACGGGGGATTATTCTCGTGGTGCAGCGGGTTTCTGGGTAGAGAATGGTGAAATCCAATATCCGGTTGCTGAAATTACCATTGCTGGTCAATTGCAGGATATGTTAAAAAATATTGTGGCAGTAGCAGATGATATTGAACATCGTTCCAATATTCAAACAGGCTCAATCTTGTTAGATAAGATGAAAATTTCAGGAAATTAATAAACCCATTAAAAATGATAATAATTCTTATTGACATGTAATTTCTTTCTGCTACTATATGCACATCTGTTTAGCAGCGATTGCAGATTGCTCCAACAGGTAGAGTAGAAAGTAAATTCGTTAGGGTTAAAAAGGCTGAAGGTTTAAACTTCAGCCTTTTTTATTGTAGAATACGCAAACGATTAAATTAAAAAGGAAAGACCATGAAAAAACACCACGTCGATATTTTAATTTCAGAAGCGGATGTTCGTCGCCGCATTACTGAACTAGGCGCAGAAATTACGCATTTTTATCAACAACAAGCCATTGATAAACTGATTGTTGTTGGGCTTTTACGTGGTTCATTTATGTTCATGGCCGATCTCGTACGTGAATTAAAATTACCGGTAGAAGTGGAGTTTATGACCACATCAAGTTATGGCGCTGGGATGACAAGTAATCACGATGTTAAAATTTCGAAAGATCTCGAGGGCGATATTCGCAATGAACACGTGCTAATTGTTGAGGATATTATTGATACGGGTTACACCCTTGAAAAAGTGCGCAGCATTTTAAATTTACGCGATCCTGCGAGCTTGGCGATTTGTACCTTGTTAGATAAACCTTCTCGCCGAGAAGTGGAAGTACCGGTTGAATGGATTGGTTTTTCTATTCCGGATGAATTTGTTGTCGGCTATGGTATTGATTACGCTCAACGTTATCGTAATCTAGGCTATATTGGTAAAGTGGTTATAGACGAATAATTTATTTTTCAATAAAAAGAGCGGTCAAAATTCACAGTGATTTTTGACCGCTCTTTGTTTATTAAGATTAGCGTTTCGCTTTTTTGATAAACTTCATTAAGCGTTTACGTTTACGTAATTGGTTTGGGGTGAGTTTATTTTTTCTACCCGCGAATGGGTTTGAACCTTCTTGGAATAGCAAGCGAATTGGCGAACCAATAATTTT
>CAKQTN010000245.1:0-1625 GCA_934276625.1 uncultured Haemophilus sp. | reverse complement strand
ATCACGATGTAACGCAACTGCACCGTACTCATAGCCAAGAATTTGTTCAATTTCTTGGGATTTTTTCCCTTTGATTAGTTCCAACGCATCGCTGTTATAACGCGGCATACCAAGTGCAATCACTTTACCTGAGGTATTCTTAATTTTGACGACTTCACCACGTGAGAAACGCCCTTCCACAGCCGTAATCCCTGCAGACAACAACGATTTATTCTGTACTAACATGGCATTTTCAGCACCCTCATCAATCGTCAGCATACCCGCTGATGGAGCTGCAAATAACCACTGTTTACGGCTTTCTAGACGATCTGAGTGATGAGCAATAAATTTCGTGCCAATTGGTTTATCGTAAGCCAAATCCACAATGACATCTGGTCGGCTGCCTGGCGCAATAATGGTCTCAATGCCCGAACGCGTTGCTACATCTGCCGCAATTATTTTTGTACTCATCCCGCCAGTACCAAGGTTTGTACCGCTACCGCCTGCAATAGAACGAATATGGTCAGTAATTTGCTCAACCACAGGAATCAATTTCGCATCTGGATTTTTACGAGGATCGCTTTCGTACAAGCCTTGTTGATCTGTTAATAAATAAAGTTGTTCCGCTTGCACTAAAATTGCGACTAACGCCGATAAGTTATCATTATCCCCTACTTTAATTTCAGCTGTCGCCACCGCATCATTCTCGTTAATTACTGGAATAATGTGATTATCCAATAAAGCATGCAATGTATCGCGCGCATTTAAAAAACGTTCACGGTCTTCAATATCAGCACGAGTTAATAAAATTTGTCCAATATGAATATCATAAATCGCAAATAATTTTTCCCAGGCTTGAATCAGCTGACTCTGCCCTACTGCGGCTAGAAGCTGCTTGGAAGCAATGGTTGGGGGAAGTTGAGGATGATTTAAATAATGTCGTCCAGCGGCAATCGCACCTGATGTCACAATCACGACACGAAAACCTGCTTGATGAAGTTGTGCAATCTGGCGAACAATATCAACCATGTGAGGGGCATTTAATTTAGGTGAACCATGCGTTAATGTACTGGTACCAAATTTTACAACGATTGTTTTGCGATTTGCCGACATAGTTTGTCCTCAATAAAAAAATAGTAAATTGGCGTTAAATTAGCACTAAAATAAATAAAAATCACGAAAAAAACCATCTCAAATTCAGATTTTCTGAATAGCTATGATATAGTGCAAAAAAAGAAAAATAGGATAGAAAATATGACATTAAGTTTGATCGTTGCGACAACAAAAAATAACGTCATCGGAAAAGATAATCAAATGCCTTGGCACTTACCTGCTGATTTAGCCTGGTTTCGTAAAAATACCACGGGCAAACCAGTGATTATGGGTCGTAAAACCTTTGAAAGCATCGGTCGCCCATTACCTAAACGCACCAATATCGTCCTTTCACGCACGCCTTACGTATATGAAGGTGTCATCTGGAAAGAGAATTTTGAAAGTGCGGTCGATTTTGTCAAAGAATTTGATGAAATTATGTTGATTGGCGGCGGCGAGTTATTTAAACAATATTTACCTAAAGCAGATAAACTATATCTCACGCAAATTCAAGCAGACATTGACGGCGATACCTTCTTCCCTGAAATTAATTG
>CAKQTN010000244.1:0-1658 GCA_934276625.1 uncultured Haemophilus sp. | reverse complement strand
CGCCCATTGGACCTACTAAAAAAATATTACGTTTTTCAGCCATTGTTATTCTTCTAACTTACTTAAATAATGTTCAAATTAATCTTTCCTAATAAAAACTGGCTACCTGAAAAAATGGCAGCCCGAAAGATCACCCAAAAAATAATGAAGATTATCGCAATAAATCCCCCTATGTTTCAACCTTTAGCAGGAATTTATTTTAAGAAACGCAAAAGTGCGATCGGTTTTTTAGGGATTTTGATGAATGATAAAGTCAAATAGAGCATCGAGATAAAACATCCTAAAATTTAACCGCACTTTACAAATAAAAAAGGCTATTCAAACGAATAGCCTTTTATTTTATCAGCAGTTAATTATAGATACCCAAACAAGCTTGTGAAAATGTAACCAAAGATACATGAAGTAATTACACCGATTAAGCCCGGTAAAATAAAGCTATGGTTAATTACAAACTTACCAATGTGGGTTGTACCTGAACGGTCAAATTGGATTGCCGCAAGATCACTTGGGTAAGTAGGTAAAATATAGTAACCATAACAAGCTGAAGCAAAGGCCAAGACAATAGCTGGATCAACACCGATACCTAAAGCAAGAGGAACGAATGCAACTAATGCTGCAGCTTGTGAATTTACGAATTTAGAAATTAATAACAACATTAATGCGTAAGTCCAAGGGTGTGCTTTTACCACATCACCAAGTGCTGCTTTCATCATCGGTGTATGAACGGTAAACATGGTTTCCGCCATCCAAGAAATACCGAATACCGCTACTAACGCAATCATACCTGAACGGAAAATTTCATTTTTACTGATTTTGCCTGCATCAGTTTTGGTAAAGATAACGATTAACGCACCCGCTAATAACATGAAGATTTGAATAACGTGAACCATGCTTAAATTCACTTTTTTCTTCGCGGTATCTTTTAATACGATTGCAGCGTTATCGATAGTTTCAGTTTTATCTCCAGCTGTGATCATAACACTGTTATCTTGAGCGGTAATTGTTTGAGCGACCTCACCTTTATCGTTATAAATTGCAACGTTGTTGTAGGCTGTTTGAGCTTTTGCTTTGCTGTCTTTAACATCAAGCACTAACGTACCATCTTTCGCTAACGCAACAATTTTACCGTCTTTAACATTAAAGGATTTCACTGTTTTATCCGCAGAAACAATTTCAACCACTTGAGCTGGTACTGATTTTTCAAAGGCTGGGCGTAAATCTTTAAAGTAACCTAAGACCGCTACCACTAAAATTGCACCAAAGAAGATCCACATCGCATTCCAGCTAGATTGTGGTAATTTTTTGTCTAACAATGATGTGCTATCACCATAAACATATTTTTTGAATTCGGGATCTTTTAATTTCTCTTGGAATTCAGGATCTTTATCTAAATCTTTACCACGGAACCAGCTGAAAATACCGATAGCTAATACACCACAAAGAGTTGAAGGCACGGTAATTTTTAATAAATCTAAATAGCCATCAAAACCTGCTAATGGGTTTTTAGCATTCACTAAGAATGTGGTTAAAGTCACGACTGCCACAGAAACTGGTGACGCGATGATACCCATTTGAGAAGCGATTGAACTTGCCGCCATTGGACGTTCAGGACGAATATCATTTTTGATCGCGATATCATAGATGATTGGTAACATGGT
>CAKQTN010000243.1:0-1663 GCA_934276625.1 uncultured Haemophilus sp. | reverse complement strand
AAATCTTTAAATTCATCATGCCATTGTGGCTGCTCGGCTAACATTGGTTCAGCCATTTGTTCAATTTGAAAACCTGCGGCAATTAAATCATTAATAATCGTTGCTGTCGTGCGGTGATAAGTTTTGAAAGGTTGTCGAAACCAATTTCGCTCTCTCAATCCTTCATCACGGTAATGATTTAAACGATAAGCGACTTGCTGTTTTTGCTCATTTTTTTCCCAGCGTTCCCCTTCTTTATGGCTAGTCGTAATCGGATGCTCTTGGGAAAAAACTAATGTGCCGTTAGGCTTAAGCTTATTGGCTATCATCGCTAATAAAGCGGGAAAATCCTCAATATAATGAAAAGCAAAAGAGCTGGTAATGACATCAAAATCACTTTCTGGCAATTCCGTTAATTTTTCCATCGGTAACTGATATAACGAAAAACGACCTAAAAACTGACCGCACTTTTTTAGCTCTTTTTTGGCTTGCTCAAGCATCTTAGCAGAAAGATCGGTTCCCACTACACTGGCCGCATCGCGTTCTAGATAGAGTTGCAAATGTCCGCCCGTTCCACAGCCTAGATCGAGTAATTTTTTCCCTTGTAAATCGGGTAAGAGGCAAAGCATCGTTGGCTTTTCCACTATTTCATTGAGACTTATGGGATTAGATCGAAGTTTTTGATAAAGCGCAAAGAAGTTTTCTTTATCGTAAACACTCGTTTTGTTATTCATTTTGTTTCCTATGCAAAATTAAAAAGGGCGTATTTGATACGCCCCTACTATATTAACGTGAAAACTTATCCTGCGAAACTTGCAAACCATCCTAAGTTTGCGCCTACTTGTGCCACAATATTTAACACACCGAATAAGATCACAAAACCAATCATAAAATTACCGCCATACACTTTATAAGTCGCATTTGGAAATTTTTGGCGACTGGCTTTAGCAAGCAGTGCTGGCACGATTGCTGCCCAAATGGTTGCAGCTAATCCAGCATAACCAATGGCAATCACGAAACCATAAGGGAATTGTAAACTCAACAATAGTGGAGGTAAGAATGTTACCAATGTGGTTTTGGTTCTGCCTAATACGCTGTCATCAAATTTAAATAAATCAGCAATATAATCAAATAAACCTAACGTTACCCCTAAAAATGAAGTCGCAATAGCCATATAAGCAAAGAAATTCAGCACAACTGCAATATATTCCACTTCAATATATTTGTGTAATGCTTCTAATAATACCGATACATCGCCGCCTTTTTCAATTACAGGTGCAAATTCTGTACGTGGTAAATTACCTTGCACCGCCAGCTGCCATAAGACGTAAATCACTAAGGCTAAGCCCGTACCGATAAAGATCGATTTCATTACTCTACTACCATCACGATCGTAATATTTGACGAGGCTCGGTACATTTCCGTGGAAACCAAAAGACACCAAGCAAACTGGAAGTGCGGTCAATAAATAAGGCAAATAGCTTTGTTCACCTTCCGCAATGGTATTGAATAACACCTCTGTTTTTACAGAGCTCAATAAGCCTGCGGTAGAAAGGAAGAAAGCCACCACCATTCCAACAATCAAAATGGTTGTGAAACGATCCACTGCTTTAGTAGAAAGCCAGACGAAAGCTGCAAGAATAAAACAGAAAATCAAGGAACCAGAAGTACGTCCAATATCGAC
>CAKQTN010000242.1:0-1680 GCA_934276625.1 uncultured Haemophilus sp. | reverse complement strand
TCACAAAAAGAGATTCAGGCTAAAATCGATCAACTCAAAAAAGAATTAAAAGAAGTGTTGCCATCATTGGTTGAAGGCCATCAACTCAATGCCGATGGACAACATGGCGTTTATGATAATCAATCGATTGCCCCTTATTGGCAACAAAGTTTTAAAACCATTGATGACTTAATCGCTCAAGGGATCGATGCTTATCAAAATGGTGATCTTGCCAATGCCAAAAAATTGTTCCAACAAGCACAATATGATGGCTATAAAAACTCAGAAATGGAAATGTCCATTCGACAAAATCGCTCTGCAGAAATTTCAGCGGCGATTAACCAACAGTTTTACAACATCATTCGTTTAAGTGAACAAGCCGATCAAATCACAGAGATTGGTTACCAAAGCACGCAATTATTGCAAGATATTGAAGAAAACTTGCCTAACTTGCCAACCACGAGAGAAGAACAAAACGTTCAATCCAATACGGCACAGCAAGCAACTGATAACCAACAAGAGCAAGATTGGAATAAGATTAAACAAGAGATTAATCAACGTATTCAACAAGCTATTACTCTCTATCAACAAGGTGAAAGCAAAAAAGCGATTCTTTCCGTACAAGACACCTATTTCGATGTGTTTGAAAGTACAGGAATGGAAAACAAAGTGGGTTCTCGTGATAGTAACTTTAAAGCTGAACTTGAAGGCTACTTTACTCGTCTCGTGAGTTTAATGAAAGCTGAACAAGGTGATAAGTTACAAGCTCAAGCCGATGGCCTAAACCAGAATCTAACTAAAGCAGTTGAAATGTTACAGGGCGAAGAACAAAGCGATTGGTCGATGTTCTTATATAGCCTTTTAATCATTCTTCGTGAAGGTTTAGAAGCGTTATTGATTGTTGCAGCTATCGTGACTTACTTAATTAAAAATAATCACCAAGATAAACTGCCGGTTATTCGTCAGTCTGTTTATGTGGCGTTAATTGCCAGTGTGGTTACCGCATTTATCTTCCAACTTATCTTTGAAAACTCCGGTCAAAACCGTGAATTGCTCGAAGGCTTTACGATGATTTTTGCCGTCGTCATGCTCTTTATGATGAGTTACTGGTTGTTATCTAAAGTTGAAGCACAAAACTGGAAACGTTATTTAGAAGGCAAACTCTCTACTGCCCTCACTACTGGCTCACTCATTGGCTTATGGCTTACCAGCTTCTTAGCCGTGTATCGTGAAGGGGCGGAAACCGTATTGTTCTACTATGCCCTAGTGGGTGATGCGAAAAGTGCGGTCAGTTTCATCTACCTTTTCGCAGGTATCATTGTCGGCGCAATTATTCTCACCATTTGCTACTTCGTGATGCGTTATACCGTGGTGAAATTACCGCTTAAACCATTCTTTATGTTTACGGGTTCATTTATGTACTTAATGGCCTTTGTATTCGCCGGTAAATCTGTTTTAGAACTCATTGAAGGCAAACTTTTCGAGCCAACGCTGATTAGCGGTGTGCCTGAAATTTCGTGGTTAGGTATTTATCCTTATATGGAAACCTTGATTCCACAAGCAATCTTACTCGTCGCAGCCGTATTTGCTCTGTTTATTATGAAATATCAAAGTAAAAAAGCCGCGTAATACCCAACAATCCTTTAGGAGAAAAACAATGAAAAAAGCACTTTTAGCAACAGCATTATTTGCGGGTATTTT
>CAKQTN010000241.1:0-1699 GCA_934276625.1 uncultured Haemophilus sp. | reverse complement strand
AATGGCTTGGGGTTTTTGTTTATGGATTTTTATTAAAAATTATATAGAATGATCTCAATTTTTATTTCTCAATATAAACCATGAAAAACTTTAGATATTTTGCGCAACGTTATGTTGATTGGGTTATTCGATTAGGTCGAGTTCGTTTCTCTTTACTTGGTATTGCTATTCTTGCGATTTTGGCTATCTGTATACAAATCCTATTAAGCACGCTTCTTAGTGATGGTATTCACTGGAGTGACATTGCCCGCTCAATTACTTTTGGTTTATTTACCGCTCCTTTTGTTATTTATTTTTTTACGCTGCTTGTTGAGCGATTAGAACGTTCCCGTTTAGAGCTCTCTAAAACGCTTGCTCGATTAGAAAAAAATAGTCGTGATAAAAGTACCTTACTGGCAACAATTAGCCATGAGTTACGTACGCCTTTAAATGGGATCATTGGTCTTAGTCGAATTCTATTGGATGATAAATTAACAGAACAACAACAAAATTACCTCAATACAATTAATCTAAGTGCTGTCAGTTTAGGCCATATTTTTAGTGATATTATTGATTTAGATAAGATCGACTCTAAGCGTATTGAATTAAATATCCAGCCTTGCGATTTCCATTCACTACTTAATGATTTCTATAATTTTGGTACCTTGATGGCGGAGCAAAAGGGGCTAAAATTCTCTTTAAAGCTGGATGATAATTTACCTAATTGGCTTTATCTCGATCGTGCTCGCCTTAGCCAAATTCTTTGGAATTTAATTAGTAATGCCGTCAAATTCACTGACAAAGGTGACGTTATTCTAAGGGTGCAGAAAATGCAAGATAATCAGTATCAATTTAGTGTTACTGATACGGGGGCAGGAATTGCACCTTGCGAATTAGATAAGATTTTTACCATGTACTATCAGGTTAAAGATAATATTCATCGTTCTGCTGGAAGTGGCATTGGTCTTGCAATTTCTAAGAATTTAGCTCAATTAATGCAAGGGGATTTAACGGTTGAAAGTGAATTGAATAAAGGTTCAACCTTTTACTTAACGATCATTGCAGAAAAAGCTCAGGCTCATGATGGTAATGCTGAAAAAGCCATGCAGCATCTTTCTATTTTATTAGTAGAAGACGTTGAATTGAATGTGGTTGTAGCCAAAAGTATTCTTGAAAAGCAAGGGCATTATGTTGATGTTGCGATGAATGGTGAACAGGCTATCCAATTATTTGAGAAAAATACTTATGATATTGTTTTTCTTGATATTAAGTTACCAGATATGTCAGGCTTTGATATTGCATATTATTTACGTAAAAACTATGAAGAAGGGATTTATGATTTTCTCCCACCTTTAATTGCTTTCACGGCAAACGTTATGCACAGCGAAGAAGAATATCAAAATCAGGGTATGGATGGCGTGTTGCGTAAGCCTCTTTCTCTGACGGAATTACGTCAGTGTTTTAAAACATTCTTAGGAGATGATATAGAGACTACCTCTGATGAAGAAGATCTCCCTCAAGTTCAAGAAGGTATTAATATTTCACTTATTGAGTTAATTGGGAAATCACAAGCTAAAGCTAATGTGGAGTTATTCAAACAGTGGATGCCAATTTATTTAGATGAATTAGAAACGGCGTATGAAGATTATCTTACAAACGCAGATATGCAACAAATGGTGTCAGATGTGGCACATAAAATAAAAGGCGCTGCAGCATCAGT
>CAKQTN010000240.1:0-1706 GCA_934276625.1 uncultured Haemophilus sp. | reverse complement strand
TGGGTGTCATTATTAATCTCTCAACCAAATGGCGAAGATCAAATGGCTCAACCTAATCGTGAGCGTGTTCAAGTGACTGCTATTTTACGTTTAGATGGTCAGCTAGACCACAGTTATGCCTTACTGGCATTACCTCAAGCACAAGAATTAATGGGGTATCGCGAAGATCAAATCACCGGTGTTGAATTGAAAGTGGATGATCCATTCAAAGTACAAGAAATGGATTATTCGATGCTGAATGATTATCCGCAACTGCTTTATATTCAAAACTGGGTGGCAAAATTTGGCTATATGTATCGAGATATTCAGCTTATCCGTACCGTGATGTATATCGCGATGGTGCTTGTAATTGGGGTAGCATGTTTTAATATCGTTTCAACCTTAATTATGGCGGTAAAAGATAAGCAAGGTGATATTGCAATTATGCGAACCCTTGGCGCAAATAATGGTTTTATTAAACAAATCTTTATTTGGTATGGTTTACTTGCAGGGATGAAAGGGTGTCTAATTGGTATCGTATTAGGTGTTGTACTCGCACTGAATCTCACGCCGATTATTCAAGGCATCGAGAGATTACTCGGTAAAAAATTGTTATCAGATGGTATCTATTTCGTTGATTTCTTACCAAGTGAATTACATTGGTTCGATGTTGTATTGGTTCTCGTGGCGGCATTGGTATTGAGTTTACTTGCCAGTCTTTATCCAGCTAGTCGAGCCGCGAAGTTACAACCGGCTCAAGTATTGAGTAATCACTAATAAAAAATCAGGGATTAAGTATTTAATCCCTGATTTTTTTATTATTCAACCGTTAATTATTATTGGTTTTCTTTATCTGTTTTTAATAAGCCAGATGAACCTTCGGAATAATCGCGAGGTGGTTCTTCTGATTTACTTTCTGATGAGGCTGTCACCAATTGCTGGGTAAATAAACCTTTGTCGGCTGGTTTACTGCCAAGCAAGGTTTCAGATGAAACCGCATAGTGACGATAGAGTTTTTGATAATCACCAATTAAGGTTTTAAATAATTCGGCACTTTCCGCGAAATGTTTTTCAAGTTGTGCTTGTTTATCGCTTAATTGTGTTTTCACTTCTTTCAGTTCAGCTTCGGTCTGAACTTGTTTTTTTACGGAACCTTTTGTTAAACGTAATAATAAATAGCCTAAGATTACGCCAACCACAAGCCCAATCACAGCGGCTTGCCACATTTCTGGTGTCCATGATTGCATACATTACTCCTTATTTTGAATTCAATGTTTAGTGTAAAGGAAAACTGAAAAACTTTCTTTGCAGTTGATCACATTTTGAAAAAGCAGCGTTTACACAGCTGCAATAATCACGATCTCAACTTTCCAATCAGGATCTGCAAGTTTCGCTTCTACCGTTGCTCGGCTTGGTGGATTTTGGCTATCGACCCATTCATCCCATGCTTGGTTGAGTTGGGCATAATCAGCCATATCAGCAAGGAAGATTTGCGTGGTAAGAATTTTACTTTTTTCCGAACCAATTTCAGCCAATAATTTATCGATCAGTGAAAGGACTTCTTTGGTTTGCTCGTAAGCATTTTGCTTAACGGTTTTTTCCGGTACTTGACCGGCAAAATAGGCGGTATTGTTATGAATGACCACTTCAGAAAAGCGTTTGCTTGGTTGAATGCGTTGAATCGACATAATGGCTCCTTTTTGATGAAGATAATTCCATTCTAAAGG
>CAKQTN010000239.1:0-1722 GCA_934276625.1 uncultured Haemophilus sp. | reverse complement strand
CGCTTTTTCTTTAATAAATTGGCGTTTTTAAAGAAACGGTATGATGCATTGCATGCGGAATGTAAGGCGCGAGGCTTTAACGTGCAGTATATTTGGAATGAAACGTTACCCGATGATCCAAGTTTATGGTTGGACTATGAAGCCACAGAGGCGGCGTTACAGATTAATCGGGAACGTATTCAGGAAAGAATGCCATTAAAGGCGAGATTTACACCGCATCTTCCAAAGAGCGGTCAAAAATAAAGGAGTTTTCACTTATGAAAGGCAGTGAGAATATAAAAAAGGTGAGCATCGCTCACCTTATGAATTGTTTAATCTTTCAATTTAATAAAAAATGTACCACTAGGTATGATAGGCAAATAGTTTTTATGGAAATCCATAAAGGTTTTTTGTGGGTCTATGTCTTCAAAAAGTTTTGGGTAAAGTGCTTTTGCCATAAATTGAGCGGCTGCTAGATCACTTAGTGAGCGAGAAGCCGTATGATAAATACCGTAAACACGGTGGTTTTTAACTGCAGGTAAATCTTGCCACCCTGCACGGGTTAAGAAACCTTTTAGGCGTTTTTGTGCATCCTGTTCATTGATGTTTATTCCCATCGCCATCATTTCATCGTTAGTTTCATGCCCCATTTCTGTGCCAGAAATCATGATCACTTCAGGTTGTGCGGCAAGAAGTTGTTCTGGATTAATTGGTCCCCAATTTTCGACAAAAGGCTTGCTTACGTTATCCCCGCCAACAGTTTCAGCAATAGCACCCCACATATTTTTACCAAAGGTAAAGCTATATTCACTAGGACCTTTATTGCCAAATTCTACATAGATTTTAGGTTTAGGTAGGTTAGCCTCTTTTACACGTTTTTGAATATCAGTAATGCCTTGAGCATATTCATCTGCAATTTTATTTGCTCGTTCTTCGGTACCTGCAAGTTGCCCAAAAATCTTTGCGCTTTGGGTGTGTCGTTCTACACTTTGAGCATTAAAATCGACAACAATAATTGGAATGCCAGCTTGTTCTAACTTTGGTAGTTCGGAACCAATAGTTTGATATTGCCATTCTGCAAGAATCAATACATCAGGTTTTAATGCCAAGGTTTTTTCGGTTGAGAAAGTTCCTGTATTTACATTACCAATATCAGCAATATTTTTGAGTTCAGGCATTTTTTCAGAAAACAATGCCCAACTTCCTGGATTAAATTTTTCCCAAAATTCACGTGAGATACCTTTAACATATTTAAAATTTTCAACACCCGTAACAGCAATGTAATCAGGATAGTAAAAGCCTAACACGGCATTTTTTACGGGCACATCAACGTTAACTTCTCGTCCTAATACATCTTTGATTGTTTTTATTTCTGCTTGAGTAGTGATACCAAAAGTCAGTAATAGAACGGCCAAAATTAAACGAATTGTTGATTTTTTTTGCATATAAACTCCTGTCTGAATAAAACATCAGAATATTGCCATAAATAAGAATTATTATCAAATTCAGATGTTATAAAGTGATAATACAAGAAATGCTGTTGAAGGGTAAAATAGGCATATATCTAGAAAAAACATATTTCGCATTTAAAATTGGAAGTGCGGTCAAAACTTAGTAAGTTTTCACTTCTCCTTGAGTTGGACTAAAGGAGAAGTGAATGTGGGAGAATTATTTATATTCAACCACGATATCGCTTTCGCTGACGGTATCACCATAAACTGGCAATAAGGTTTTTTCGTAAGC
>CAKQTN010000238.1:0-1755 GCA_934276625.1 uncultured Haemophilus sp. | reverse complement strand
CTAGCGGGCTTATTCCCTGTATTCGGTGCATTAATTGTATCAATTCCATTACCAGTATTAGGCGGTGCAGGCTTAATGATGTTCGCGATGATTATCGCTGCGGGTATTCAAATGTTGGATAAAGTCGCACGTAGTAAACGTAATGGTTTAATCATCGCCATTTCTATTGGCTGTGGCTTAGCGGTGACGACTCGTCCAGAATTGCTTGATAAATTACCGCACTTTTTCAAAGAAGTGCTCGGTTCAGGCATTACCGTAGGCTCATTACTTGCCTTAATTCTTAACCTTGTCCTTCCAGAAGATAAAGTGGAAGAAACAAAAGAATAAAAATAGATAGCAAATAAGGGCAGATTAACACTGCCCTTTTCTTTTCCTGTAAAACATTTCTAAAACTGACCGCACTTTGTTAAAATCAAACATCATTTTCCATTTATGAAGGAATAAAAATGGCAGATTTACCTTTCTTCGTTGAGCTCAACGAACAAAATCTTACTGAAACGTTGCAACGTTCTGTTGAAACGCCACTTGTCATTAACTTTTATGCGCCAAGCCATAAAGAATCAGCTGATTTTGCAAAAGTCTTACAACGTGTTGCAGAACAACACAAAGGACAATTTATCCTCGGCTTAGTGAATTGTGAGACTGAGCAAATGATTGCTGCACAATTTCGTATTCAAGCGTTGCCAACAACCTACCTTTTCAAAGAGGCTCAAGCAATAGATGCGTTCCCTGGTGCATTAGATGAAGCCAGTTTATTGCAACGTTTGAGTGCGATTTTGCCAAAAGAAGAAGATTTAAAATTCCAAAAAGCTTTAGATTTTTTACAAGTGGAAGATTACGACTCTGCCCTTCCATTATTGAAAGATGCCTGGGAGCTTTCAGATAAGAAAAACAGCGATGTGGCATTACTTTATGCAGAAACCTATATCGCCATGAAAAAAACAGAGCCTGCGGCAGATATTTTAACGCAAATTCCGATTCAGGATCGCGATAGCCGTTGGCATGGATTACAAGCGCAGATTGAGCTTTTAATTAAAGCAGCTGACACGCCAGAAATTCAGCAATTACAAGCGGATTATGCGAAAAATCCAACGCCTGAAATTGCGTTGAAATTAGCAGTACAGCTCCATCAAGCCAATCGAAACGAAGAAGCGTTAGATTTATTATTTAGTATTCTTAAACAAGATCTTTCTGCGGAAAATGGTGAAGTGAAACAACAGTTTTTATCTATTTTATCAGCCATTGGCAATGCGGATCCTATCACCAATAAATATCGCCGATTGCTGTATTCATTGCTTTACTAATACGATCAACTATTTTTTTATGCATGAAGGCTTTATAATGAACGAATTCCAAAAGCCTCATGCTTTATTTTATAAACAAAGGATTCTTTATGTCAGACGTTAAACACAGCAAATTATTAATTTTAGGTTCAGGCCCTGCAGGTTATACTGCCGCTATTTATGCCGCACGTGCAAACTTAAAACCTGTTTTAGTGACCGGTCTTCAACAAGGCGGACAACTTACCACCACGGATGAAATTGAAAACTGGCCGGGTGATTTTGAAATGACCACGGGTCCAGGTTTAATGCAACGTATGTTGCAACACGCTGAAAAATTTGAAACGGAAATCGTGTTTGATCATATTAACAAAGTCGATTTATCTTCTCGTCCATTCAAACTTTATGGCGATATGCAAACCTTCACATGTGATGCATTAATCATCGCAACAGGGGCATCAGCACGTTATATCGG
>CAKQTN010000237.1:0-1772 GCA_934276625.1 uncultured Haemophilus sp. | reverse complement strand
GGTTGGGCAGCGTATCCTCAATTTAAAGACAGTGGTTTAGAAGGGAGTGATATTATTTTACCTTCTGCACAATATATGCTTGAGCTTGCTTTAACAGATTATGCTCAAAATAAAGTCATATCCGCCTTAGAAATTGAACCTGTTTATTTGCGTAATGAAGTAACTTGGAAAAAATTACCAGGGCGTGAATAATTTTCAAAAAGGAGTTGAAGATGAATAAAAAAACGATCTTAGTTTTGACCGCACTTTCGGCCACTTTAGTGGGATGTGTCAATGCGCCGAAAGGGTTGGAAAAAGAGCAGTTTACTTTAAAATCATTATCTTCAATTCAACCGAGTGATTATAGCTGTCAGTGCAAATCAATTCGTTTAGGTGGAAAAGTATTAACCGCACAAGCCTTGCCGAATAAAACTAAAATTGAAGTATTAAGCTATCCAGTCTATGCAACCTCAGCAAAACCTATGATTGATGAACAGCCTAATGGACGTTTTATCACTTATCTTGATGGTTTTGTGGAGCCAGAAAGCTTAAAAGATCAATTTATTACAATTGGAGGTACCTTACTGAAAACAGAACAAGGCAAGGTTGATCAAGCCAACTATATTTATCCGGTTATTAAAACCAATCATTATCGTGTCTGGAAGCTTTCACAAAGTTATTATTATCCAGATGATATGTGGGATGATTGGGGCTTTTTCGGTAGACGACCGTATTATTGGTATGGTGAGCCTGAAATTCGCTATTATCTCTATTAACTAAATGATAAAATTAAGAAAATTTTCCAAAGAATAAGGATAAAAAATGGAAAAAGTTTGGTTTCAAAATTATCCAGAAGGTTCACCTACCACGCTGGATACATCCAAGTATGATTCGATTCTCGATATTTTAGATAAAGCAATTCGTGAGCACCCAGACCGTCCCGCCTACATCAACATGGGGCAGGTTTTAACATTTCGTAAATTAGAAGAGCGCAGCCGTGCATTTGCCGCTTATTTACAAAATGAATTGAAGTTAGAACGTGGTGAGCGTGTTGCGTTGATGATGCCGAATTTATTGCAATATCCTATTGCGCTTTTTGGTATCTTACGTGCGGGTTTGGTTGTGGTAAACGTGAATCCACTTTATACCCCGCGTGAATTAGAACATCAGTTACAAGATAGCGGCGCAACAGCTATTGTTGTGGTTTCAAACTTTGCTTCAACCTTAGAAAAAATTGTATTTAATACTAAAGTGAAGCACGTGATTTTAACAAGAATGGGCGATCAGCTTTCTTTTGGTAAGCGTAATTTGGTCAATTTTGTGGTGAAATACGTCAAAAAGTTAGTGCCAAAATATAAATTACCGAATGCCGTCACTTTCCGTGAAGTATTGAGTATTGGTAAATTTCGCCAATATGTTCGTCCTCAAGTCGATCGTGAAGATCTAGCCTTCTTACAATATACAGGCGGAACGACAGGTGTTGCTAAGGGTGCTATGCTGACACATGGCAATATTATTACCAATATTTTCCAAGCGAAGTGGATTGCAGAGCCATTTATTGGCGATCATGCTAAGCAACGCGTTGCCGTACTGGCTTTACCGCTTTATCATGTTTTTGCCTTAACGGTAAACTGTTTACTTTTCTTAGAGCTTGGTGTGACTGCACTCTTAATTACGAATCCACGTGATATTGATGGATTTGTTAAAGAGCTCAAAAAATACCGCTTTGAAGCGATTACAGGGGTAAATACCTTGTTTAATGCGCTACTTAATAATGAAAATTTCAAAGAAGT
>CAKQTN010000236.1:0-1801 GCA_934276625.1 uncultured Haemophilus sp. | reverse complement strand
CTTTCCATTCATCAATTTGTTTCCACCAATCTTCTAATTGGTTTTGAGGACGCGAACCAATTTCTTCACCTAATAAGCTTAAGAACTCATCCAATACATTTTTCGCGTTACCTACAATTGGAATCGCAACAGGGACGTTTTTAGAAATAGAGGTTGGGTCAATATCAATCTGAATCACTTTTGCATTCGGGCAATATTTATCTAAGTTGTTAGTGGTTCGGTCATCAAAACGAACGCCAACACCAAGAATTAAATCACTTTCATGCATTGCTGTATTGGCTTCGTAAGTTCCGTGCATTCCAAGCATACCTAAGAATTGTTTATCTGTACTTGGATACACACCTAAGCCCATTAATGATGAGGTAACCGGTAAATTTAAACGTTGTGCAAATTGTGTTAATTCTTCATGACAGCCTGCTGCAATTGCACCACCACCGACGAATAAAACCGGTTTTTTAGCCACTAATAATGCTTTTAACGCTTTCTTAATTTGACCTTTATGACCATTTACCGTTGGATTGTAAGAACGAAGCTCAACAGATTTTGGATATTCGTAAGGATATTTTAAAGTTGGATTTACGGTATCTTTTGGAATGTCTACGACAACAGGACCTGGACGGCCTGTTGATGCGATATAAAAGGCTTTTTTCAAGATACCTGGAATGTCTTCTGCTTTTTTAACAATAAAGCTGTGTTTAACTACCGGGCGAGAAATCCCCACCATATCACATTCTTGGAACGCATCACGGCCGATTAAGCTACTCATTACCTGACCAGAAATGATCACCATTGGCACTGAATCAGTATAAGCGGTTAAAATACCCGTAATCGCATTGGTTGCACCTGGTCCTGATGTCACTAACACACAACCCACTTTACCGGTCGCACGTGCATAACCATCTGCCATATGCACCGCAGCTTGCTCATGACGGACTAAAATATGTTCAATCCCACCAAGGGTATGAATTGCATCATAAATATCCAATACGGCACCGCCTGGATAACCAAATAAATACTCAACGCCTTCGTCACGCAAAGACTGAACCACCATTTCCGCACCGGATAATTTCTTCATATTTTACTCCTAAAACTGACCGCACTTTTATTACTACGATTCGTTGTCAAAACAATGGAACCATCATACCGAAAGAAAACAACTTGTCTAGCATTGCAAAAGTCTAAAAAAACAAATTTAAAAGCGTTAAAATCTAACAAAGTTAAAAAATAAAGTTTTAAATAAAGATTGAAGTGAGAAAACAAAGAGAATCGCATTTTTATATAGAGTTTTATAAAAATAAAAAAATTTTATTCTTTTATTCAGAAATTTGAACTAGATCACATTTTAAATGTTGTTTTCTCTTATGAGTGGATGGAAAAGAATTGATGACAAGAAAAAACCGCACTTGGAAGCCCCAAAGTGCGGTTAGATTTTAAGAGTTTTTTAATTAGCCGTTATAACGTCTGAAAACTAAAGTTGCGTTTGTACCACCGAAACCAAAGCTGTTTGACATCACAGTTTGTAAACCTGCATTTTCTTTTGTTTCAGTCACGATATTGCAGCCTTCTGCCGCTTCGTCTAATGTTTCGATATTAATGCTTGGAGCAATGAAGTCATTGTGTAACATTAATAAGGTATAGATTGCTTCGTGTGCACCTGCTGCACCTAAAGAGTGACCAGTCATTGACTTAGTTGAAGAAATCGCTGGGATTTTGTCACCAAATACATTTTTGATTGCACCTAATTCTTTTACGTCACCAACTGGTGTTGATGTACCGTGTACGTTGATGTAATCAATTGGAG
>CAKQTN010000235.1:0-1856 GCA_934276625.1 uncultured Haemophilus sp. | reverse complement strand
TGATATTATTGATGCAATCAACAATATGCGTCGTGAATTTAAAGCAGATTGGTTAGAAATGGCTAAACGCTTAGAATGATCTTTTAAAGGTTATTTAAAACAAAAGAAATCGGGCTAAAACAGTCATTGTTTTAGCCCGATTTTTATATGCCTAGATTAGACTTTGAGTTTATTTTTCTTACGTTGCAAGAAGTACACGAAAACGAGTAATAATGCACAAGCAAGAGACACAATAAACAAGCTACCAAAGAATCCATTCCAGTGGAGAGATTGAATAATCCACGCTAATGGCGCCCCCGCGGCGGCTGCACCAATATAGGCGAAGAGACTAACGAAGCCGGTAGAAGATCCTGAAGCATGTTTGTGGGAGTTTTCAGCTGCTGCCATGGCGATAAGGAATTGCGGACCAAAGATAAAGAATCCCATTAGGAAGAATAATCCACACATCACAAAATAGTTATCGCTTGGGATGAACCATAATGCTAAGGAGGTTGAAATAATACCTAACACATAGATGATGTTCATTTGGGTACGGTTTCCGTTGAAGAATTTATCAGAACCCCAGCCCGCAAAAAGTGCGCCTAAGAATCCACCGATTTCAAAGAAAGAAACCGCGGAGTTCGCTTTAAGTAAGTCATAACCGTGGGTTTCTGTTAAATATAAGTTACCCCAGTCATTGATACCGGTACGGATGATGTAAATAAAACACCAAGAAAATGCTAATGCCCAGATAATGCTGTTTTTGAACACATAAATTTTAAGAATTTCCCAGTTAGATAAACCTAAACCTTCACTTTCATGTTCTTTTTCAGCAATATCATTACGCCATTCACCGACTGTTGGAAGTCCCATAGATGTTGGGCGATCGCGTAATAAGAAACAAAGAGCAAAACCGATGACACAGGCAATAATCCCTGGCACGATCATGCCGTAACGCCATCCCCAATAAAGGGCAACGGCACCAGATAAAATTGGAATGAGTGCCCCACCTAAGTTATGTGAGGTGTTCCAAATAGCCCACCATAAACCACGTTCATTACGTGAGTACCAAGTATTCAGGATTTTTGAACATGGAGGCCAACCCCAACCTTGGAAAAAGGCGTTGATCATCCAAAGGGTGATAAACATAAAGACAGATGAGCTCATACCGAATAGAATATTGACGACACCTGTCATCATTAAGCCTATCCCCATAAAGTAACGAGGGTTAGAGCGATCACCAAGTACACCCGATAAGAATTTAGATACACCGTAGGTGAGATAAAACGCAGTACCCATGATCCCGATATCAGCTTTTTGTAGCCCGAGATCCGTCAGCATAGCAGGCATGACGAAGTTAAAACTTTTACGAGTAAAATAGAATACGGCATAGCCGATATAACTGGTAATCATCAAATGTAATCGCCAGTAACGATAAGTTTTATCGATCTCCTCTTTGCTTTTCGTAACCGGTAAATCCGGTGGTACACTGAAGATACCCATAATACTTCTCCTCTAATGATAATAAACCGTTCCAGTATATTACAAAGCCGGTTTTCAAAAGGGGACTCAGATCAAAAAATGGGGGATTTATAGGAAAAAATAGCTTGATGAATAGTTGATTTGATAATGAACGAATAAGTGCGGTCAGAAATTTTAGTTTTTTGACCGCACTTTATTAGGCTTAAGGATGGTTTGGGCGAGTTTTATGCTTTACGTTGCAAAATTAAAAAACGACAATCATAGAGATTGTCTTCATCAGCTTGACGATATTCTTCAAACTCGATGTTCCATTCAGACCAATTAATTTCAGGGAAGAAGGTATCGCCGTCAATGTCTGCTTGAATTTGCGTGAGATATAGTTTATCTGCTTTAGG
>CAKQTN010000234.1:0-1876 GCA_934276625.1 uncultured Haemophilus sp. | reverse complement strand
GCTGACTAGTGAGAAAATGCCTAAATTGTTTGAATTTGCCACAAGTTCTACTCAATTTACGAATCATTACAGTAGCGGCAATACGAACAATGCCGGCTTAGTGGGCTTATTCTATGGACTGAATGCGAATTATACAGACAGTATTTTGAGTAATCATACGCCGTCAGTGTTAATCAAAAAGTTACAAGACGAAAAATATCAATTTGTTGCTTATTCATCCACGGCATTTAAAGACAGCTTATTTAAACAAGCCTTGTTCCGTAATGTGAAATTGCCTAAAGTGAAAGCCTCTTCGCCAAAAGAAGAGATAAATGGTGTTTTATCTCTCTTAAAAGAGGATAGACCTTGGTTTGCTTATATCGATTTAGATATTGCAGATCAAACGGAAGAAAATTACACCAAATCGCTTGCAGATATTGATCAACAAATTGATGACACTTTAGCATCAGTCTCTTTAGATAATACGATTGTTATTATTACAGCAGAGCATGGTACAACGTTTAATAAGCTGGATGAAAAAGCACAAGAAAATTATTTTGGTCGTGATGAAATCCAAGTGCCGTTTATTGTTTACTGGAAAGATTTACCGGTGCAAGAAGTGACAAAATTAACAAGCCATACCGATTTATTGCCAGCATTGATGTCATCGATCTTTAAAGTGAAAAATCCAGTTTCTGATTATGCACAAGGCCGCAATTTATTTGAGCTTAATGGCGATCCTTGGGTGCTGGCATCGAATTTCCGTTGGAATGTCATTATTCAGCCGGATGGCACACAGTATCATATTGATCGTAAAGGAAACTATAAGAAATTTGATCGCACTTATACTGAGCAATCTTCAAGTCGCCCACCACTCGGCTTGTTCTTAGATGTCTTTAAACAAGAGCGTTCTTTTGTCAATAAATAGATAGCTTTTTTGTGCTTAAAATCTTATACTTTGCACTCAGTTGAAAGACTGAAAAGATGTTATTAATTAAAATCTGCGAATTTTTCATAACATTGTAAACAATTCACAATAGATCAGATCCTTATTGGGTTTGCTTTTCAATTAATACACTTCTCGTCTCTCTTTTCCTTTCTTTTTTGGCGGAGTTATTATGAAAAATCACGTTCGTAGCTTTAAAACGTTTATTCGAGACGAAATCATTAAAAAAGGTGGCTGGGTTAATGCCCATGCTCACGCAGATCGTGCTTTTACAATGACACCTGAAAAAATTGGCATTTATCACAACAGTAATCTTCAACAAAAATGGGATTTAGTAGATGAAGTTAAACGTACATCAAGTGTTGATGATTATTACGCCCGTTTCTGTCAATCGATTGAATTGATGATTTCCCAAGGGGTGACGGCATTTGGGACTTTTGTGGATATCGACCCGATTTGTGAAGACCGAGCCATTATTGCCGCACACAAAGCTCGCGAAGTTTATAAGCATGACATTATTTTGAAATTTGCGAATCAGACCTTAAAAGGGGTGATTGAGCCAGAAGCACGCAAATGGTTTGATATTGGCTCTGATATGGTGGATATGATTGGAGGCTTACCTTATCGCGATGAGCTGGATTATGGTCGCGGCCTTGAAGCAATGGATATTTTACTTGATGCAGCTAAATCTCGCGGCATTATGTGTCATGTGCATGTGGATCAATTCAACTCTCCAAAAGAAAAAGAAACCGAACAGCTTTGCGATAAAACCATTGAACATGGAATGGAAGGTAGAGTCGTGGCGATCCATGGTATTTCTATCGGTGCGCATAGCAGAGAATATCGTTATAAACTTTATGAAAAAATGCGTCAGGCAAAAATGATGATGATTGCTTGTCCAATGGCGTGGATTGATAGTAACCGAAAAGAAGATTTGATGCCTTTCCATAA
>CAKQTN010000233.1:0-1891 GCA_934276625.1 uncultured Haemophilus sp. | reverse complement strand
TGTGGTAACGATAAAATTATCCTTTGTGATCGTGGTTCAAACTTCGGTTACGATAATTTAGTGGTGGATATGTTAGGCTTCGGCGTAATGAAAAAAGTGTCTAAAGGTAGTCCAGTTATTTTTGATGTGACCCATTCATTACAATGCCGAGATCCGTTTGGTGCAGCTTCAGGCGGTCGTCGTGAACAAGTGACTGAATTAGCCCGTTCTGGTTTAGCAATTGGGATTGCAGGTTTATTCTTAGAGGCTCACCCAAATCCAAATCAGGCAAAATGTGATGGCCCTTCTGCATTGCCACTTTCGGCATTAGAAGGTTTTGTCTCACAGATGAAAGCCATTGATGATTTAGTGAAGTCTTTCCCTGAATTAGATACGTCTATCTAATTGAGAAGTGCGGTTGAAAACAGCGTTGTTTTTGACCGCACTTTTGTTCTGTAAAAGGAGATAACAATGAATATCGTATTTTTAGATAGCACCGCAATTCCGAAACATATTCCTATTCCTCGCCCAAGCTTTCCGCATAACTGGGTAGAGTATGAATATACTTCTGCGAAGCAAACTATTGAGCGAGCAAAAGACGCGGATATTATTATCACCAGTAAAGTGATTTTAAGCCGCGAGGTGTTGCAACAACTACCTAAATTAAAATTGATTGCTCTCACCGCAACAGGCACCAATAACGTGGATTTAGACGCAGCAAAAGAATTGGGTGTGACGGTTAAAAATGTGACGGGTTATTCTGTCACGACTGTACCTGAGCACGTATTGGGGATGATTTTTGCGTTAAAACACAGCTTGGCTGGTTGGCAGCGTGATCAAATCACTGGAAAATGGACTGAGAGTAAACAGTTCTGCTACTTTGATTATCCCATTACAGATGTTAAAGGTTCAACATTAGGCGTGTTTGGAAAAGGCTGTTTAGGTACAGAAGTAGGGCGTTTAGCAGAGCTTTTAGGCATGAAAGTCCTGTATGCTGAACATCGAAATGCGACAACTTGTCGTGAAGGTTACACGCCTTTTGAAGAGGTGCTAAAACAGGCCGATATTCTGACATTGCATTGTGCATTGACTGAAACAACTAAAAATTTAATCAATCAAGAAACCTTGTCACTTTGTAAGAAAGGTGCGTATTTAATCAATACTGGTCGTGGTCCATTGATTGACGAGCAAGCGGTTTGTGACGCATTAAAATCAGGACAATTAGGTGGTGCCGCATTAGATGTGTTAGTGAAAGAACCACCTGAGAAAAACAATCCACTGATTGAATTAGCGAAAACGATGCCGAATTTAATTATCACACCTCATATTGCTTGGGCGAGTGATAGTGCGGTAACCACGCTAACGAAAAAAGTGACGCAAAATATTGAAGATTTCGTTCAACAATTAAATAAAAAATAATGAATTTACCTATTTCTTTATATGTCGCCCTGCGATATTGGCGTGCAAAAAGCGCCGATCGTTTTGGGCGACTTGTTGCTAATTTGGCAAGCTTTGGCATCGTACTGGGTGTGATGGCATTGATTATTGTGCTTTCTGTCATGAATGGATTAGAAGGCTATCAAAAACAACAGGTGCTTTCGAGCATTCCGCATGCGATTGTTAGCCAAGAAGCGCCTATTTCGGCAGAAAAACCGCTTGAAAATACACCGCACTTTGTGCAAAAAGCCGTGCCAATTAATACGACAAATGTTGTGTTTCAAACAGCAAAAGGCGTGAGTGCCGGACAAGTAATTGGTATTCAGTCTTTTTTAGATGATCCTTTACTGGAAGGTTTCGATCCTAGCCAATTTAATCAACTTTTACCGCAAGGTGAGTTCAAGCTAATTATTGGCGATAATCTGGCTCAAAAATTAGGTTTAGCGGTGGGCGATAAAGTTCGCTTAATGATTAC
>CAKQTN010000232.1:0-1899 GCA_934276625.1 uncultured Haemophilus sp. | reverse complement strand
ATTGAAGAAGGTTTTGATGAAAGCCAATCTTTTTTCGAGCAATACAGAAAAATGTGGTGGAATATTTGGCATTTTCTCCAAGAAAATCCAACGATTTTGTCAAATATGAACCAATATCGATCTTTACCAGAGTTTATTGAAACCTGTAAAGAAATGGAACATTCGTGTTGGGATCAATTTTGTCTCAAGGGACAAGCCGCAAATGAGTTAGCTGATTTAGATCCTCATATGTTATTTTTGCTGAGTATTAAAACCGCAATGGTTTTAGCTTCAGATATCAAGTTTCTCGGTACGACAGTAACCGATGCAATGTTAGAATCTGTCATTGAACGCTCTTGGCGTGCAATTCAGAAGTAGTCATTTTATTGTCTTAATGGAGTTTTCCAAATGAGTATAACTCAAACTAATAGACCAAAGCGTTCGCACGTTTTCTTTTTGAAATTAGCGTTAGGCGTATTTGTGTTAATTTTTGCAGCAATGATTTTTCTTAATCATATGAAAGCAAAAGGCATTGCTGATTTCTTAGCAAATAAACCTGAAACAGCTTCTCCTGTCACCGCAATGACAGTTAAGGCTTCAGAATGGACGCCAATTATTGAAACGACAGGTCTTGTTCGTCCGAATCAAGGGGCGATGTTAAGCGCTCAAAGTGCAGGAACGGTGTCTAAAGTGCTCGTGCAAAATGGACAGAGCGTGAAAAAAGGTGATTTGTTAGTTGAGTTAGATAGCTCAGTTGAGCGTGCAAGCTTACAAGCCGCACAAGCTCAGGTGGTGTCATTACGTCAAACTTATCAACGTTATGCAAACCTTGCGGGCAGCGGGGCTGTTTCTCGTCAAGAATTAGATAATGCAAAAGCAGCTTATGAAGCACAAGCGGCAAATATTGAGTCATTAAAAGCGGCGATTGAACGTCGCCAAATCGTGGCACCATTTGATGGTAAAGCCGGTATCGTGAAAGTGAATGTTGGTCAGTACGTTTCAAACGGTACTGAAATTGTGCGTGTGGAAGATCGTTCTTCTATGAAAGTGGATTTTGCAATTGCTCAAAACCTATTAGATAAATTGCATATTGGTCAAAAAGTAACGGCTACGGCAGATGCGCGTAAAGGTGAAACTTTTGCCGCGAAGGTTACTGCAATTGAGCCGGCAATTAATTCTTCAACGGGTTTAGTCGATGTTCAAGCAACGTTTGAACCAGAAGATGGCGCAAAATTATTATCTGGTATGTTTACCCGTTTACATGTCGCTTTACCAACAGAACATAATCAAGTTGTGGTGCCACAAGTAGCGGTAAGTTACAACATGTATGGCGAATCGCTTTATATTTTGACCGCACTTTCCGATGAAGATATTGAGAAATTAGGCGGCGCAGAAAAAGCGGCGAATATGTACCGTGCAAAATCAATCACTGTATTTACGAAAGATCGTCAAGGCATTTATGCGCAATTAAAAGGTGATGAAGTCAAAGTCGGCGATAAAATTGTGACCGGTGGTCAGCAAAACTTAAGTAATGGTGCATTAGTTTCTGTTGCAGATAAAGCGGGCGTGGGTACAGAACAACCTGCAAATAAAACGAATCTTTAATTAGGAAAAGCGAATGAGATTTACCGATATATTTATTCGTCGCCCTGTTTTGGCGGTTTCGATTAGCTTGTTAATCATTATTTTAGGATTACAAGCGATCTCGAAACTAGCTGTGCGTGAATATCCGAAAATGACTACGACGGTGATTACGGTGAGCACGGTTTACCCAGGTGCGGATGCAAACTTAATTCAAGCGTTTGTTACTTCAAAAATTGAAGAAGCGGTAGCACAAGCAGATAATGTGGACTATATGTCTTCAAGCTCTAGCCCAAGTACGTCAACTGTCACCGTAAAAATGAAATTAAATACGGATCC
>CAKQTN010000231.1:0-1918 GCA_934276625.1 uncultured Haemophilus sp. | reverse complement strand
GTACCCGCACCACCTTGATATACATCAGATGGGAATTGATCTAAGCATTTCCCCGTGGTAAGAATTTCATCA
This sequence comes from uncultured Haemophilus sp., assembly GCA_934276625.1. Classification (GTDB taxonomy): domain Bacteria; phylum Pseudomonadota; class Gammaproteobacteria; order Enterobacterales; family Pasteurellaceae; genus Haemophilus_D. The sequence continues at coordinate 1,846 of CAKQTN010000231.1, read as the reverse complement.
CAAGCAGCAATAATCGCTTTTGCAATATCACTTGGAATAGCGCCTAATTCACCATTCGCTAGGGCAGTTGCTTTTTTAACCATTACCATGCCGCGAACAAATTCCGGTACATCAGAAATGGTTACATTAGAAATATTGAAGTTTTCAACCGCTCTTAAGGTATGGATACCCCAGTATGCATCTGCTGGTACATCGCGTTCACCTAATAAATCCACTTCTTTTCTGTATTGAGTCATTTTAATCACCTTTTTGGGTTGTTAATTAATTTGAGTTAATTATAGGAATTTAAATAGAAAATAAATTTGACGTGGATCACATTTCAAATAAGACGTATAAGAGATATTTTCATTTCTCGCATAAATTTTTTTAGGGTGAAATTTTTTTATTTATCCCCTTGAAACCGAAAAAGTTATCCCCACATTTAAAACACTTTATTTTAATAAGAAGGAAATTAATCATGAATATTCGTCCTTTACACGATCGTGTAATCATTAAACGTGAAGAAGTAGAAACTCGTTCAGCTGGCGGTATCGTATTAACCGGTTCAGCGGCGGCTAAATCAACCCGTGCGAAAGTATTGGCAGTGGGTAAAGGTCGTATTTTAGAAAATGGTACCGTTCAACCTTTAGACGTAAAAGTTGGCGATACAGTCATTTTCAATGATGGTTATGGCGTGAAAAGTGAAAAAATCGATGGTGAAGAAGTGTTAATCATTTCTGAAAACGATATTTTGGCGATTGTGGAATAATTTAAATTAAGGAAAAAAGAAAATGGCAGCAAAAGACGTAAAATTTGGTAACGATGCACGCGTAAAAATGCTTAAAGGCGTGAATGTATTAGCAGATGCAGTAAAAGTGACCCTTGGCCCTAAAGGTCGTAATGTCATTTTAGATAAATCATTTGGTGCACCAACAATCACTAAAGATGGTGTGTCTGTCGCACGTGAAATTGAATTAGAAGATAAATTTGAAAATATGGGTGCTCAAATGGTGAAAGAGGTTGCCTCTAAAGCCAATGATGCAGCAGGTGACGGTACAACGACTGCGACAGTTCTTGCTCAAGCTATCGTAAATGAAGGCTTAAAAGCTGTGGCTGCAGGTATGAACCCAATGGATTTAAAACGTGGTATCGATAAAGCAGTAAGTGCGGTTGTTTCTGAGCTTAAAAATTTATCTAAACCTTGTGAAACCTCTAAAGAGATTGAGCAAGTTGGTACAATCTCAGCTAACTCAGACAGCATTGTGGGTCAATTAATTGCTCAAGCAATGGAAAAAGTGGGTAAAGAAGGCGTGATTACCGTAGAAGACGGTACAGGTCTTGATGATGAATTAGCGGTTGTGGAAGGGATGCAATTCGATCGTGGTTACTTATCACCTTATTTCATCAACAAACCAGAAACGGCAACTGTTGAATTAGATAACCCATACATTCTTTTAGTGGATAAAAAAGTATCAAATATCCGTGAATTACTTCCAGTATTAGAAGGTGTGGCAAAAGCGGGTAAACCATTATTAATTATTGCTGAAGACATCGAAGGTGAAGCACTTGCAACCTTAGTGGTGAACACCATGCGCGGTATCGTAAAAGTGGCTGCAGTAAAAGCGCCAGGCTTTGGTGATCGTCGTAAAGCAATGTTACAAGATATTGCGATCTTAACAGCGGGTACCGTGATTTCTGAAGAAATCGGTATGGAACTTGAAAAAGCGACATTAGAAGATTTAGGTCAAGCAAAACGTGTAGTCATCAACAAAGACAATACCACGATCATTGATGGTGTGGGTGATGAAGCACAAATCAAAGGTCGCGTAGCGCAAATTCGTCAACAAATCGAAGAATCAACGTCTGA
>CAKQTN010000230.1:0-1930 GCA_934276625.1 uncultured Haemophilus sp. | reverse complement strand
TAAAATCCGACCAGTTTTGTTTTTATATTTTTTTATTATTTAAAAGCTATGTTAAAGAAGATTTTGATTATTGTAGGTTTGGCTGTTTTGACAACAGCCTGCTCTAACAACTCGGGGCAGGCACAAAACGGCATGATTAGTGAAAGTGATGATGCTGAGTTAACGGGTTTGATTGCTGGTTTAGATGGGAAAAAAGGGGGCGTTTACCCTAAATTAAGAACTAACCGTCCTAAATCAGGTTTAATTGGTGATAAAGCGCTTGCTCAAGTTTATAACGAATGGGTTGGTACTCGTTACAGAATGGGTGGCACTTCAAAACATGGTATTGATTGCTCTGCATTTATGCAAACTGCTTTTCTCGATGCTTACGGCATGGAGCTTCCACGTTCAACCTCAGAACAACGCTATTTAGGTCGCCAAATCCAAAAACATGAATTACGTAAAGGTGATTTAGTGTTCTTCCGTCGCAACAATCATGTTGGCGTTTATATTGGTAATAACCAATTTATGCATGCAAGTACAAGTCAAGGCGTAACAATTAGTTCATTAGATGAAGATTACTGGTCAAGAACTTATACACAATCTCGTCGCGTGATGTAATGACAATTTTATTTCAACAAGAAGTGCGGTTAATTTTAACCGCACTTTTCTTTATTTAGAATTTAGATTATTTGATTATTGGCTTAAGCCGCAAATTTCATTAAGTCTCTTCTTGGTTTCATTTGATGGATAGTATTCGTCACCGTGCCAACTAATGGAAGGTTTGTCCATTGTGTTGTTTTAATATTTTCCACTTTAGAATCTAATGCCATGAATACAAATTCATTACCGCTTACGCCGGCAAATTCATAGATATGGAATTCATCTTGTTTTTCTAAAACGACAAGATCACCAATGAAAAGGCTGTCATTTTTTTCAACCACTAACATATCGCCCATTTCAATTCCCCAAGCAAGCATATTCGGATTGGTAACACGAATAAAACAAGTTTGTTGTGGACGTTTGATGCAATAAAGGTTGAGATCTAATTTTTTATTAAATGTTGATTTGCTTTCAACATCATTGAAAAATGGCATAGGATGATAAGAAAACGTCATATCATTTTGTGCAACTGTATTTGCGTAGTTCATCATCTTGTGTTCCTTTTAGTTTGTGTGTTTTTAATCAGTGGTTGTTTATACAGTTGTAATATACTGGTATTAGATACAGTATGTCAATAGGGCATAGAAAAAATTTTTTTATAGGCGAAAATTTTAGAAAAAATTCATTCCTTACTGAAAAAGTTCAATTTTTTAACAAAATAATAAAGAAAAAATTTTCTTTTAAATAAAATTTGAGCTATCTTTATCTTGTTTCGGTGGATCGTAACGATCTGAAGTTCAACTTAATCTTCATTTAAAACTATTATGAATACAACACGTTTATTTCATTTTTTGTTCCAAGGTAATTTGGTAAAACGAATTGCCGTTGGTTTGGTACTCGGGATCCTTGTTGCCTTGGTGAATGAGAGTGTAAAAAATTCAGCAGGTATTGATCTTGCATCTAGCTTTGGAGTGCTCGGTCAAATCTTTGTTAAAGCATTGCGTGCTGTTGCACCAATTTTGATTTTCTTCCTTGTTATGGCTGCGCTCGCTAATAAGAAAGTGGGCTCTAAAAGTAACATGAAAGAAATTGTCGTGCTTTATCTTTTGGGTACGTTCTTAGCGGCTGTGGCTGCAGTAATTGCAAGTATGGCATTCCCATCAGATGTGGCTCTTGCAGTAAAAGAGGATGCGAGTTCAGCACCTCAATCTGTTGGTCAAGTCATGTTAACGTTAGTATTGAATGTGGTGGATAACCCATTAAATGCAATTTTCAAAGCAAACTTTATCGGTGTTTTAGCGTGGTCTATCGGTTTAGGTTTAGCCCTTCGTCATGCATCAGATGCAAC
>CAKQTN010000229.1:0-1935 GCA_934276625.1 uncultured Haemophilus sp. | reverse complement strand
AAGCCAAGGTTTCTTGGTACATAATTCAGGTACTATTTTTTACTTTTTCTTAACGATTGTGTTTTATGCTGCAATACAAACACATCAGAAGGCGGAATAATGAAAATTTTAGTCATTCGTAACGATAAACTGGGCGACTTTGTTCAAGCATTACCTGCTTTTGCGATGTTGAAAGCCTCCAATCCCAAGCTAAAACTAACCGCACTTGTGCCGGCTTATACCGCCCCGCTCGCCCAAATTTGCCCCTATTTAGATAGTGTCATTATTGATAGTGTTAAGAACGATAAAGCGGATTTCAATCGTCTTGTTAAAGAAATCAAAGAGCAGAAATTTGATGGCATGATTAGCTTCTTTTCCAATACTCATAACGGTAAATTAGCGTGGAAAAGTGGGATTCCTTATCGTCTTGCGCCCGCAACGAAATGGGTGCAAATCCTTTATAACCATCGTTTAACACAACGCCGTTCACGTTCAGAAAAATCTGAAGCAGAATATAATCAAGATCTGGCTCGAGCGTTCTTAAAGAAACACAACATGCCGATTGTGGACCCCAAACCACCTTACCTTTCACTGCCTGAAAGTGCGGTTAAAAAACAACGTGTTTTTCTTCAAGAACAATTCGGTTTATCAGCGGATAAAAAATGGGTCTTTGTGCATAGTGGAACAGGTGGTTCAGCAACAAGCCTTTCTCTGACACAGTATGCTCAATTGATACAAGGTTTATTAAACGAATTTGACTCTCAGATTATCTTAACGGCAGGACCTGGTGAAAGTGAAAAAGCCCATGAGTTAGCGGAAAAAATTGATAGCCCAAATGTGGTTGTTTACGATAAGAATAAAGGATTGGTTGATTTTGCACACTCTCTGGCTTGTGCGGATTTATTCATTGCAGGCTCTACTGGACCATTACATTTAAGCAGTGCATTCAATGTGCCAACGATCGGATTCTATCCAAATAGTCGCTCATCTCAGCCTCGTCGTTGGAAACCGATTAACGATGCAAATAAACACCTTGCTTTCTGCCCGCCAAAAGGGAAAGACGAAATGAATTTAGGCTTAATTTCGATTGATGATGCCTTAATGGATATTATCCCCTTCGTGCGGAAGATGTGGCAAGCGAGCAATTGAGTTTAAGCATAGCTGTACAATCCAACCTATTGCGGCGGCAAAAACAACGGTACCTATTCCGACTGTGCCGCCGAGAATATAACCCAACACACAAACCGACACTTCAAGGCTTGTTCTTACAATCCCTACTTTTAAATGAAAGCGTTGACAAAGTCCTACCATTAAACCATCTCGAGGCCCCGCCCCCTGATGACAGGTTAAATACAATGCCGTTCCTAACCCATAAAGCAAAATCCCAATGCTGCCGAATAAAATTTGGCTAAAAAGTGCGGTTGGTTCAGGCATCATTTTCACGGTTAAACCAAGAAAAAACGCAATCACGATAATATTCAAAATCGTACCAAGCCCAAATCTTAACTTAAGGGGAATCCAAGCTAACATCACCAAACAGCTAATCCCAAATGATGCCCAACCAATACTAACATCAGCTTGTAATGCCACACCTTGAGAAAGTACGGTCCAAGGTGAGGAACCCAAATTAGCGAGCACAATTAAGCCATCTCCAATGCCCAGTATTGCCAATGCAAATAATAGCATCGACATCGTTTTACCTTCGACTGACCATAGCGATTTTGCAGCCCAACTGGTGTGAGGAATCACCCGTGCTTTTTTCATATTATTCCCATTTATATTTAACGCTTACATCATAATGGGAAACCCCATAAAACCAAAACATTTTAACGTCATATGATATAACCGAATTGACTGATAAATATCATAAATGTGATATAGATCACATTGTCAAAATTGTCATCACTCATTCGCTGACTTAAAATAAGCTACCCTTTTTAATCAGGACATTATTAT
>CAKQTN010000228.1:0-1973 GCA_934276625.1 uncultured Haemophilus sp. | reverse complement strand
GTTGATTTAGGGAATAAGCTTTGGATGTCCGATGCTAATTTCTTTAAAGTTCAAGCTTCTACTGCCTGGATTCGTACTTACGCAGAAAATCACCGTTTTATTACCCGTGCAGAAATTGGTTATTTAAATACCGCGGATATTCGTAAAATTCCACCTGCATTACGTTTCTTTGCGGGGGGCGATCGCAGCGTGCGAGGTTATGGCTACAAGAAAATCTCACCGAAAAATAAAGATGGGAAATTAGTCGGTGGCTCTCGCTTAGTAACAGGTAGCCTTGAATATCAATATCAAGTTTACCCAAATTGGTGGGGAGCCGTGTTTGCGGATACAGGCTTAGCCGCAGATGCTTACAAAGCAAATGAGTTACGCTACGGCGCAGGTTTCGGTGTACGTTGGGCATCGCCAGTTGGCGCCATCAAATTTGATATTGCAACGCCAATTCGAGATAAAGATAACAGCAAAAACATTCAATTTTACATTGGCTTAGGGGCTGAAATTTAGGGTATGACTATGTCTGAACAAGAAAAACAACCAGATAACCAAACGACACAACCCGTTAAAAAGAAAAAGACCTGCCGTAAAATTTTATGTGTCGGAAGTGCGGTCATTTTTGTCCCTGTTTTAGGCTTGGTCACAGCACTTTCTTTTGATAGTGGGCAACGTGCACTTATTCAACTCGCCGATAAAATGCTCGATAGCTTATCTATTGAGCAAGTCAGCGGTGGCTTACAAGATGGTTTAGTCTTGGAAAATTTACGTTTTCAAACCACCGGCGTCGATGTAGCCCTTCCTAAAACGCGATTACAACTGAATTTAGCTCGTTTACTGTCGGGTGATATTATTGTTGATGATCTCAGCTTAACGCAGCCGAAAATTGCCATTGATACCAGTGTAATGCCACCTTCTGAAGAGAAACAAACGGAAAGTGGTCCAATGGAAAAAATCCATTTACCGGTTTCTGTGCAAGTGAAAAATGTGGCGGTCACTGACTTTGATATGAAACTCGATCAAAGCAATATTACGTTTTCGTCATTTCAAAGTGCGGTCAGTTTAAACAATGAATCTGGCCTTACCCTTGAGCCTACCACGCTTTCAGATGTGCTTTTCTCAACGGTCACCCAAACTCAACCGAATCCCCCTCAGCCCGAGAAAAAAGAACCTGCTAAACCCGTTGATTGGGCGCAAATTGAGCAAACACTCACACCGGCTTTTTTAGGTAATTTAAATGCGGTGAACTTGCCTTTTGATATGCACATTCCAAGTGTTTCGGGTACAAACTGGCAATATCAATCGCTCAATGAAAAAGGCGAAGAAACCCAAAAAATCTCTGTGCCTAAAGTGGAATTGCAAGCGGATGCCACCGATCATTTAGTGAAATTACAAAAACTCGACATTGACAGCTCTCTTGGCACACTTTCGAGCCAAGGACAACTTCAACTCAATAACGAGTTCCCGGTTGATCTCACATTAAAATCGGATCTCCAAGCCTTTAAATCAAAAGATAAAACTATTCTACCTGCTAGCAAAGTTGATCTCAAAGTATCGGGTTCATTGAAAAAAACGACCGCACTTTCGTTAACCACACAGGGTGTGCTTGATGCCACCTTAACGGGTGACGTGAAACTAGCCGAAGATAAAATGCCATTAAATCTGCAGTTAAAAGCGAAAAAAGGTCAATACGCTTTTGCAGATAGCCTTGCACCACTCAAAATTAACGATGTCGATATCAAGCTTACTGGCGATTTATTGAATTATCACGCAGAGGTTGTCGGTGGCGTGGAGGGGATGGATCATATCCCTCATACTCACGTTGATTTAAATGCAGACGGTAAACTCTATGAGGTCACCCTCAACGAATTAAAACTTGCTGCCCTCGATGGTACGGCACGTTTAACCGGTTCCTCAAACTGGAAAGATGGCGCACAATGGGATGTGACGGCTGATTTAAACAAAATGAACATTCGCCCTTATGT
>CAKQTN010000227.1:0-2008 GCA_934276625.1 uncultured Haemophilus sp. | reverse complement strand
GTACATTTTCAGGCTGATGATGAAACACTTTATCGCAGCTTATTATGGTCACGTTTAGCTTCACGTATTTTGTTACCTATTGTAAATGGCAAGGTATATAGTGATTTAGACTTGTATTCAATTGTGACAGGGCAGGATTGGTTAAGTTATTTTGATGAGAAAGCCACATTTTTTGTTGATTTCAACGGGACAAACCAAGAAATTCGTCACACCCAATTTGGTGCGATGCGTGTGAAAGATGCCATTGTGGATTATTTTGAACGCCAAGGGAAAGCGCGTCCAAATGTGGATAAAGACTATCCGGATATTCGAATTCATGCTTATTTAAATAAAGAAGAACTCGTTGTTTCACTCGATTTAAGTGGTGAAGCATTGCATTTACGTGGCTATCGTGAAGATACAGGCCAAGCGCCTTTACGTGAAACCTTAGCCGCCGCGATTGTGCTTCGTTCAGGTTGGGAAAAAGGGACACCGTTAGTGGATCCAATGTGTGGTTCCGGTACCTTGTTAATTGAAGCTGCACAAATGGAAGCTCAAATTGCACCACAATTACATCGTTTACATTGGGGTTTTGATTGCTGGAAAGGGCATAATCAAGATGCTTGGGATAAGGTGAAAGCAGAAGCGGTACAACAAGCTGAAACTTATTTTAATCAAAATCCAAAACCGCATTTTTATGGCTTCGATCTCGATCATCGCGTACTGAAAAAAGCGCAAAAGAACGCACAAAATGCAGGCGTAGCACACTTAATTCAGTGGAAACAAGGTGATGTCGCCGCATTAAAAAATCCAAGTCCAGATGAAGTGGGAACAGTGATTTGTAACCCGCCTTACGGTGAGCGTTTAGGCACAACTCCTGCTTTGATTGCCCTATATTCAGTCTTTGGACAACGTCTTAAAAATGAATTTGGTGGTTGGAATGCGTCGATTTTCAGTAGTGAATCTACGTTGCTTGATTGTTTGCGTATGCGTTCACATCGTCAATTTAAAGCGAAAAATGGTCCGTTAGATTGTGTACAAAAGAATTATCAAATTTCAGAACGTAAAGAAAGTGCGCCTGAAAATCCACTTGAATTTGAGCGCACTTCAACGGTAGCGGTGGATTTTGCGAATCGTTTGCAGAAAAATATCAAGAAAATTGAAAAATGGGCGAAGCAGCAAGGCCTTGATGCGTATCGTTTATATGATGCCGATTTACCGGAATATAACGTGGCGGTAGATCGCTATGGTGATCATATCGTGGTGCAAGAGTATGCTGCACCCAAAAATATTGATGAAAACAAAGCCCGTCAACGTTTATTGGATGCCGTGACTGCAACCTTGCAAGTAACTGGTATTGAAACCAATAAACTTATTTTGAAAGTCCGTCAAAAACAAAAAGGCACGAATCAATATGAAAAATTGGCCAGTAAAGGCGAATATTTCTATGTAAATGAATACGGCGCACAGCTTTGGGTGAATCTAACGGATTACTTGGATACAGGGTTATTCTTAGATCATCGTTTAACCCGTAAAATGCTTGGTGAAATGGCAAAAGGCAAAGATTTCCTTAATCTTTTTGCTTATACCGGTTCGGCTACGGTTCACGCAGCATTAGGTGGGGCAAAATCGACGACGACCGTGGATATGTCGAATACCTATTTAAACTGGGCAGAGCAAAACCTGATTTTAAATGATATTGAAGGCAAGCAGCACAAGCTCATCCAGGCAGATTGTTTGCAGTGGTTAGAGAAATGTGATCGCCAGTTTGATTTAATTTTCGTGGATCCACCAACATTCTCGAATTCTAAACGTATGGAAGACAGTTGGGATGTACAACGTGATCACATCAAATTAATGCGCAATCTTAAACGTATTTTACGTTCTAACGGCACCATCGTGTTCTCGAACAATAAACGTGGTTTTAAAATGGATTTTGATGCGCTAGATGCATTAGGATTAAGTGCGGTCGAAATTTCAGCGAAAACCTTACCGCTTGATTTTGAGCGAAATAAACAAATCCACAACT
>CAKQTN010000226.1:0-2012 GCA_934276625.1 uncultured Haemophilus sp. | reverse complement strand
AAAGTCGGTTTGATTTTAAATCTATTCTGTATCGCCATCATCGGCAGCATGACTTATTTTGTTTGGTTGTAAATGTGGTTAAAACTGACCGCACTTTATTAGCCTATAAAAGTAAACCGCACGTTAAAGTGCGGTTTATTGTTTATCTCGAAATAACCTCTTTTGTGAAGGCTTCCATTTCGGCTTTACGCCATGGTGTTGAAAAGAAAATAGTATCTTTCAAGCCAGATTCACTATTGAGTGGACGAACACCGAATTCTTGGCTTAATTTCTGTTGTACTTCAGGCGAAGTAATCCAATGCACGAAAACAAGTGATGCGGCTGGGTTCGGCGCATTTTTTGCTACGGTTACAACATTACCACCGCCAGGCATCCCAAATTTTGGTACATAGAATTTTAAACGATCAGTAATTGCACCTTGTTTTTGCAAACTGAACAAGTGGTCTTGCCATGCGGAGACAATTACTAACTCACCGTCGTTTAAACGGGTTAAACTATCAGCATTCGAAGCGGTACGGATTAGCGCATCTTTTTTACTGCTGAACCAATCCCAGGTTTTCTTCCAATTAGCAATCTGTGCTTCATCGATTTTATCGGTACGATAATCATAATCACCATTGATGTACACTAAAGCTCGTTGAATGAAGGCATTACCAGAGCTACCACCATTTGGATCTGAATAGCCGAATTTTTTTGGATTTTTATCAATATAGCTTTCCATGTCTGCCCAAGATTGTGGCAATTCCTCTTCTTTAATTCGCATAGGATCATAAGCTAGACCGGTTTGATTACCCCAGTAACCTACAGCCATATCGCCTAATTCAACACCTTGTAAGTGGTGATTTAATTTATCGAAATTTGGTAAGTTATTGAGTTTTACAAGAATGTCATTTTTCGCTACGTTGCCTAAACGGTCAGCATTTAACACAACCACATCCATTTTGCCGGTTTCTAGATTTTTTTCAGCAATCAGTTTATTGATATTACCGTCCAAGGTGCCTTCAGGTACTTTGACTTTAATACCGTATTGATTTTCAAACTCTTTGACAAAATTACGGAATTGCGGCTGCAAATACCAAACGCTAACTGTCAATTTTCCTTCTTTTTTAGCGAGTTCTTCGATTTCACTCCAAGATTTACCACTTAAGTCTGTGGAAGCCGAGGCGAAAGTGCTGACAGCCAAGGCGGCAGCGGTAAGACCAATGGATAGAAGTTTACGGATATTTTTTTGCATAAGATGCTCCTTGTGAAAATTATGCTTTTCCTGTGGATTGAGAGAGATAATTCCCTTTCAACAATTTTTCGATAATCATCATCAAAATAATGTTTGGTACCAACAAAATAATCGATACAACGGCTGCATTCGGACGAATAAAAGAATAACCGAGGAAAGAATATAAAATGGTTGGCACGGTAATAAAGTCCGGTGAGCCGATAACGAAAGCGATAGCAAACTCTTCAATACTTTTCACTAAACAGAAAATAATTGATGCTAAAAAACTGGGTTTTAACATCGGCATATACACATCTTTGAAAACGGTAAATTTAGATGCACCTAAGTCACGGCTAGCATCAATGAGGTCTTGTGGTACAGAAGAAAAGCCCGCGGATAAAATCCGAATAGCATAAGGTAACGTGAGTACAACATGCCCAATAACAATGCCGATGAATGGATTATTAATATTTAAATCCAATAACATGCGGCTAAAGAATAGGGCAATAATCATGCCTGGAATAACCAATGGAATCAGTGTCAATAATTCGGCTAATTTTTTACCTCTAAACTCCATACGTCCAAATGCATAAGCTGTTGGGAGAGAGAGTAAAATAGTGATCAGAGAAACCGTAGGCGCAATGGTATAGCTATTAAACATTGCTTCAGGTAAAGAGGTGGTTTCCCATACAATTTTCCAACGCTCAAAAGATAATGATTGAGGGAAAATATCTGGATAACTCCACGGTTTAGCGGGATCTACCAATGACCATAAACCTGCCATTAAAAAGGGTAAGAA
>CAKQTN010000225.1:0-2017 GCA_934276625.1 uncultured Haemophilus sp. | reverse complement strand
ACGCCGAAAATCGATAAACCGAGGAGCGCTAATGGGCCGATTAAACCACCACCTAAGTTATGTGATACGTTCCACCAGCTCCACCACACACCACGTTCAGAAACTGAGAACCAGTTGGTCATTGTTTTTGCACCTGGCGGGTATCCCATTCCTTGGAACCAGCCATTTAATGCAGCTAACACAATCATCAATGGAATAGAGGATAGTACGCCTGGCACTAAACCGAAAATTAAGCTCACTAATGCTGAACCTAATAAACCAATGGTAATAAAATATTTAGGATTACTTCGGTCAGAAATATTCCCCATAATGAACTTACTAAAACCGTAAGCCAGTGATAACGCTACCCCAACTGTACCTAAATCAGCTTTAGTAAAGCCATATTCATCAATAAGATAAGGAATGGCTAAAGAAAAGTTTTTGCGGATAAGATAATAAGCCGCATACCCGATAAATACTCCAGCAAACACCTGCCAACGTAATTTTTTATACTCGGCATCTGTTCTAGAACTTTCAATTCTTGGTGCTGGAGGAGATGCTTTTAAGAATGAAAACATCTTTGTTCTCCTATAATAATTTATAACTTGTCATATCGTTGCAATAGCTAGACCATTACAACAAAAAACAGATTACCAAAACCGAATACAAAACAGAGCTCCGATCACTTCAAATGATTAGTTCATTTACATCATTCAACAGCACCAATTTCTGGAACAAATTACGTTCTAAGTCTATTTAAAAATTTCTATGCTATAATCCCCCAACACCCAAATAGAAAAGAGGAAAACAAAATGCAAATTTTACATACAATGCTTCGAGTAGGTGATTTAGACCGTTCTATTAAATTTTATCAAGATGTTTTAGGTATGCGTTTATTGCGTACGAGTGAAAACCCAGAATATAAATACACGCTTGCTTTTTTAGGTTACGAAGATGGCGAAAGCGCTGCAGAAATTGAATTAACATACAACTGGGGCGTGACTGAATATGATCTTGGTAATGCTTACGGTCATATTGCGATTGGTGTAGATGACATTTACGCAACTTGTGAAGCAGTGCGTGCTCATGGTGGTAAAGTGACTCGCGAAGCGGGCCCTGTTAAAGGTGGCACAACTGTGATTGCATTCGTTGAAGATCCGGATGGTTATAAGATCGAGTTTATTGAAAACAAAAGTGCAAAATCAGCTTTAGGGAATTAAGGAATACATTGTGTCAGATACACCTGAAATTCCTTATCACCACCAATTAAAAAATCGGTTCCGTGGCTATTTCCCTGTCATTATTGATGTGGAAACAGCTGGATTTGATGCGAAAAAAGATGCACTTTTAGAGCTTGCGGCAATTACCTTAAAAATGGATGAAAATGGCAATTTACACCCTGATCAAAAATGCCATTTCCATATTGAACCATTTGAAGGTGCGAATATTAATCCCGAATCACTCAAATTTAACGGGATTGATATTCACAATCCATTGCGTGGTGCCGTATCTGAATTAGATGCCATCACAGGGTTGTTCCAAATGGTGCGTCGTGGACAAAAAGATGCTGAATGTCAGCGTTCTATCATCGTGGCGCACAATGCTGCTTTTGACCAAAGCTTCGTGATGGCGGCGGCTGAACGTACGGGCGTAAAACGCAATCCATTCCACCCTTTTGGGATGTTTGATACCGCAACGCTTGCCGGTTTTATGTTTGGCCAAACCGTACTCGTCAAAGCGTGCCAAGCAGCAAAAATTCCTTTTGATGGTAAACAAGCACACTCGGCACTATATGATACCGAACGTACGGCAGAATTATTTTGCTATATGGTGAATCATTTAAAAGAGCTTGGTGGTTTCCCGCATATTGCTCAAACCGATGAAACGGAAAAAACTACTGAAAATCATACCGCACTTTAATTTTCAAATTTTTTAGAAAAAAGGCTTGCAATCCTTTTCGCTTTACCGTATTTTAAAAAGTAATTCAATTTAGTTATCTAAATAAGAGAGTTTCAAATGAACTTTATCCTTCGTCACC
>CAKQTN010000224.1:0-2020 GCA_934276625.1 uncultured Haemophilus sp. | reverse complement strand
TTTACCAATCGAACCAATCAATTAAATTGAAAGACAGATGCCCAATTTTGTGTATTATCTGCCACCATCACAAAGGGGGGATTAATTAAACTTTCACGCTGATTATAGGTGAGCGGCTGATAGTGCGGATCGAAAATCATTCCATTGATTTCAGCTAATAAAATTTCAGCGCCTGCCGTATCCCATTCGCCAGTTTTACCGAGTCGAACATAGCAATCAACAGCTCCCTCAGCAACCAAAGCGCTTTTCAAACTGCTCGAACCCACCACCGTAAATTCGCATGCCAAATTCTTTGCTAAAATTGACCGCACTTTTTCTTGTGAGGTAGTGGCGCCTACGGCGATTTTTAACGGTTTGGTGAGATCGATTTTTCTGGGTTGTAAGGTTTTTATTTCTTTGTTGCTTTGCTTGAATGCCCCAAAACCTTTCATTGCGTAATAGGTGATATTCAAAATAGGGAAGTGGATAACACCCAGTACAGGTTGATGGTTTTGTACGAGTGTAATCAATACGGAGAATTGATCTGTGCGATCAATAAATTGCTGCGTGCCATCAAGGGGATCGATTAGCCAATAAGTTTGCCAAGTTTGGCGTTGTTCAAAGGGAATATTGCAGTTTTCCTCTGAAAGAACAGGAATGTCAGGGAAAAGTGCGGTCAGTTTTTTGATTAAAAATTGGCTGACAAATAAATCTGCTTCCGTGACAGGGGTGTTATCCGATTTAGTTTGTATTTTTACATCCTGTTGGTAAAAATGAGCTAAATGTTTTCCCGCTTCATTAGCGAGTGCACGGACTTGATCGAGAAGAGATTGAGATAATTGCATGTTTATTTCCTACTTTGATTTCGGTAATAACAAGGAGAGGAAAATTGTCGTATAGATTGCCAGGATGACAGAACCCTCTAAGACAAATAATACGCGGTCAGTCAGATATTGAGTATTTTGTGCGATGAGAAGGTTGCCGATACTCCAATAACAAAAAAGAATGATGAATGAAAAAATGAGAATTTTATTCCACTGATGACGTAGATAGCCGCGGTATTTAGCAAAGTAAGCATTGATTATTGCTGGCACGGTGAGAGGCCAAAATGTTAGAAAGAAACCAAATAATGCGGCATCGAAGTTGCCTTCTTTGCAGTAGTCCATTCCGAAAGCGACATAAGCAATAATGCTACCGATTAGCTGTGTAACCAATGGGAAGATGATAATTGCTTTTAGATAAGGGGATTGCGTTGACACCTTAAGCTCCTAGAAAAATAGGCTATCCGAGGACAGCCTATTTTCATCCATTATTTTGATTTCTTCGCACGTAATACACGAGAAACGAAAATAAAGACACCGAAGATAAACACGGCAAGACCGAGTAATTCGCCCATATTATCCCAGTTTTCTAACGCCAAGGCTAATGGTGCTTCAGATCCGCCAGATGTTACAGATGCCGCAATAATGAAGGCTAAGATGACGCCCATCAAGCTTTCACCCACAATTAAACCCGCAGCGAAAAGTGTGCCGAAACGTTCTGCTTTTTTCTCTACTTCAGTATCGTTAGTGCGTTTTGCATAGTTTTTAATGTGACGGGTGATAAACCATGCCATTACCGCACCGACCACAACCGGCATATTGATTGATGGTGGAAGGTAGATACCAATCCCAACCGCTAATACTGGTAAGGCAAAGCGGCTGTCACTGGTTTTACGCATGAATGCATCCACAATGATCAATACAATACCTAAACCTACACCTGTTAAAATGTAGGTCCATTCTAAATGGTCGGTGAAAATACCTTGTGAAATGGTGGTCATAAGGGTTGCTTGTGGCGCTGAAAGCGCTTGTGCTGGATCCATATCTGGGCGTGGTAATGCGCCAGTGAAACCATAAGCGTGGTATAAAATTTCTAATACCGGTGCAATCACTAATGCACCAACGAAACAACCAATAATCAATGCAACCTGTTGTCTCCAAGGGGTCGCTTCAACTAGAAGACCGGTTTTTAAGTCTTGTAAGTTATCGTTTGAAATAGT
>CAKQTN010000223.1:0-2054 GCA_934276625.1 uncultured Haemophilus sp. | reverse complement strand
AAAGGTAAACAACTGATCAGACCGATGGTGGTGATTATGTCATTTATCATGACGATAAAAATGGCGTATGATCAAGGTTGGTTTCATTTTTAACAATTAATTATGACAGATTCTCAAAAAAAATTACGTATTACGGCACGAACGGGCTATGAACCACATTTTTCATGGTCATATTTGCATCCAAAAAATTGGGGTATTTGGCTCGGTATTTTTGTGCTTTTGTTACTTGCTTTTGTGCCGTTTCGTTTACGCGATAAAATGGCCGAGAAACTGGCTCGTGCGCTGACGAAAAAAATCGGTAAACCACGTATTCGTGCCGAGATTAATTTGAAACTCTGTTTTCCGGATTGGACGGCAGAGCAGCGTGACAAAGTGATTAAAGAGATGTTTGTGACGGTCGCACAAGTCATGCTCGGTATTGGTGAGATTGCCATTCGTTCAAAAAAACATTTACAAAAACGCAGTGAATTTATTGGACTTGAGCATATCAAGCAAGCCAAAGCTGAAGGGCATAACATCATTTTGATGGTACCACATGGTTGGGCGATAGATGCCTCTGGCATTATTTTGCATACACACGGCATGCCGATGACGTCAATGTATAACCCGCACAGAAATCCGTTGGTGGACTGGTTATGGACTTTAGCGCGTCAACGTTTTGGTGGAAAAATGCATGCTCGCCAAAATGGGATTAAGCCATTTTTAGCACACATCAAACAAGGTCAAATGGGGTATTATCTTCCTGATGAAGATTTTGGTGCCGAGCAAAGTGTCTTTGTGGATTTCTTTGCCACTTATAAAGCCACACTTCCTGGGTTAAACAAAATGGCAAAATTAGCGAAAGCGGTGGTTATCCCAATGTTCCCTCGTTATAACGCTAAGAATGGCAAGTATGAAATGGAAATTCGCCCACCGATGCAATTAAGCGACGATCCTGAGCAATCAGCCCGTGCGATGAACGAGGAAATTGAGTATTTCGTTACACCAACACCCGAACAATATGTCTGGATTTTACAGCTTCTTCGTACTCGAAAAGACGGGGAAGATATTTACCCAGATTAATTCATTTTATTTACAAAAGTGCGGTCAAAATTCACCGCACTTTTTCATTTTTATATGCTAGAATGCGAGCCTAAAAACAGGATTTTTTCTTACTCTTTTTTGAGCAATTATTTATGAACAAACAACTTGAATTAATCAAATCTTCTATCAAATCTATCCCAAATCATCCAAAAGAAGGCATTATTTTCCGTGATATCACGAGCTTGCTTGAAGTGCCTGCAGCTTTCAAAGCCACAATCGATTTGATCGTTGAAAAGTATAAAGATCAAGGTCTCACAAAAGTCATTGGTACCGAGTCTCGTGGATTTATTTTTGGTGCGCCAGTTGCATTAGCATTAGGCTTGCCATTTATCCCCGTTCGTAAACCGGGCAAATTACCGCGTGAAGTGATTGCACAGTCTTATCAGTTAGAATACGGTCAAGACACCCTTGAATTGCATACAGATGCCATTTCTCAAGGCGATAATGTGTTAATCATTGATGACTTGTTGGCAACAGGTGGTACAGTTGAAGCCACCGTGAAATTAGTTCAACGTTTAGGTGGTGAAGTGAAGCATGCTGCCTTTGTAATTAATTTGCCAGAATTAGGGGGCGAAAAACGCTTACGTGATTTAGGCATTGATTGCTATACCTTAGTAAATTTTGAAGGCCATTAATTTTTAAAGAGATGCGATGAGCTACCAAGTTTTAGCCAGAAAATGGCGACCAAAAAACTTTTCTGAAGTAGTGGGACAAAGCCATGTGCTCACTGCTTTGGAAAACGGTTTAAAAGAAAACCGTTTACATCATGCTTATTTATTTTCCGGCACCCGTGGCGTGGGTAAAACCTCTATTGCTCGTTTATTTGCGAAGGGCTTGAACTGCGTAAATGGTATCACTGCCGATCCTTGCGGTGAATGTGAAAACTGTAAAGCGATCGAAGCAGGCAACTTTATTGATTTAATTGAAATCGATGCGGCTTCTCGTACCAAAGTAGAAGATACGCGTGAGCT
>CAKQTN010000222.1:0-2115 GCA_934276625.1 uncultured Haemophilus sp. | reverse complement strand
GTTAAAAGCAGAATTTTATTGTTTGTTGATTTCATAATATGTTTTTACCTGTTCCTTTAGAGTTGCAACTTGCTGACGTAAATTTCCGACGAGCTTCAATCCGCTAGAGTTAAAGTTTAATCCGTTAATTTTTACTTGTGTATCGGAAGTAATGTCTTGTGTTTTTAAATTAATCACTGCGGCTTCAGTCTCAACACGTTGTAGGCGAGATAAAGGATCAAGGCTCTCGGCAACCACGCCGCCTTCAAGATAGAGCATTTGATCTTTTGTTAATTTTGCCTTTTTCGCGCTAAGCTTCCAATTTTGTTTTTCTAATTGAATTTTATCGGTTTTCGTATCTTTGTCTTTATTATCTAAAGAGACATCAAAAAGATAGACTAACGGCGAAATAAAATCCGTATGACCGTCTTGTGTGTAATATTCCACTTTGTCGGAAATCGCGAGATATTGCTTTTTACCTTCTGGCGAGAATACGGTGGTTTCCATTTTATTGCCGACGTATTCTGGGCTATCAGGCTTTTTAATGAGGCTTTGTAAATCGCTATGATCTTGATTAAGCGAATAATACCAGCCTAATAAAGCCAGGGCGATGACACCTAAAATAATATTCCAACGAATATTCATAAATAACGTTCTTTCCTTCTTAAAAGGGTAACTAATCATAGCACTTTTTTGACACAAAGTGCGGTCAAAAATAGCTGTATTTTAGTCTTCTAAAATGAGTGTTTTTAAGATCTGATAAATCTCGCGATAAGCTTTTGACGGCTTATTTTGTTCCTTTTCTTTTTGTGCTGCACGAATCAAATTACGTAATTGTTGGCGATCTGCAGAAGGATGCTCATTTAACAAATCAGTCAGTGCCACATCACCTTTCGCAACCAACTCATCACGTAAGATTTCCAATTTATGCAACATCGCTTGCTGCTGATTATGTTTGTTTTCAATTTTTTCTAAAGCTTCACGAATAGGCTTAGCATCAATTGAGCGTAAGAGCTTACCGATATATTGTAATTGGCGACGACGCGCCTCTTTTTGCAGGCGTTGCGCTAATTCAATGGCATCTTTCAAGCTATCGTCTAGTGGAACCTTAGTCAGATTTGCTTTGGTTAAGTTCACCAATTTCTCGCCGAGCTGTTTTAAATCCTCAGCGTCGCGTTTGATTTCACTTTTACTTACCCAAATAATCTCTTCTTGGTCTTCATCTTCCCAATCAAAGGCTTCTTTTTTCTTACGTTTTGCCATTCTATTACCTTATGAAAAATTTGGTGCATTTTAGCATAAACTTTCAAAATAAGATAAAATGGCGCAAATTTTTAATAGGATTATCATCATGAAAACAGCAGAAAATTTAACCGCACTTTTAAAATCTCAAGAGCAAACATTGCGTGATGCAGTCAGTTTTGCGATTGAAACTGCGCAGAAAGCGGGGGCTACCGCTGAAGTCGGTGTGACAAAAGTGAGTGGTTTATCGGTTTCAACCCGTCTGCAAGAGATTGAAAATGTTGAATTTACTAATGATGGGGCATTAGGTATTTCTGTTTATTTAGGCCAACAAAAAGGTAATGCATCCACTTCAGACTTAAGCGAAGAAGCCATTAAAAATACCGTTGAAGCAGCGCTTGCTATTGCAAAATATACCTCGCCAGATGATTGTACAGGGCTAGCGGATAAAGAACTAATGGCTTTTGAAGCGCCAGATTTAGCGCTTTATCATGGGGCAAGTATCGATGTCGAACAGGCTACAAAATTAGCTTTAGAAGCTGAAAAAGCCGCTTTAGAGTATGACGAAAAAATTGTAAATAGTAATGGCGCAAGCTTTAATTCTCATACCGGTGTGCGTGTTTATGGTAATACACATGGCATGTTACAAAGTTACTTATCTAGCCGTTATTCTTTATCTTGTTCAGTGATTGGTGGAGAACTAGATCAACTTGAAAATGACTACGAATATACAGTTTCACGTGAGTTTGATGCGCTTTCTTCAGCGGATTGGGTAGGACAGAATTGTGCAAAAAAAGTGATTGCGCGTTTAAATCCACAAAAATTAACGACACGTGAAGTGCCGGTGATTTTCTTAAATGATGTGGCAACAGGATTAATCTCTCATTTAACGGG
>CAKQTN010000221.1:0-2163 GCA_934276625.1 uncultured Haemophilus sp. | reverse complement strand
GTTTTATTACCGGGCTTTGCTATTATTTTCACCATTTTATTAAGCATTATTTTTACTAACGGATTGTGTAAAGCAATCAATAAATATTACGAGTAACCCATGGCGCTGTTAGATATTCGCAATCTTAATATTGAAATTCAAACACCAAACGGTCGCATGAAAATTGTGGACGGCGTCAATCTTTCGCTTAATGAAGGGGAAATTCTAGGTCTCGTCGGTGAATCAGGTTCAGGTAAAAGTTTAATCGCTAAAGTAATCAGTAATTCCATTAAAGATAACTGGATTGTCACCGCTGACCGTTTCCGTTTTAATGATGTTGAATTGCTTAAACTGACGCCGAATCAACGTCGAAAAATCGTTGGAAAAGAAATTTCAATGATTTTTCAAAATCCATTAAGCTGCCTAGATCCAAGTCGAAAAATCGGTAAACAGCTTATCCAAAGTATTCCAAACTGGACCTTTAAAGGCCGTTGGTGGCAGTGGTTTGGTTGGAAAAAACGTCGTGCTATTGAATTACTGCACCGTGTAGGGATTAAAGACCACCAAGATATTATGGCGAGTTATCCTAATGAGCTCACTGAAGGTGAAGGCCAAAAAGTGATGATTGCCGTAGCAGTGGCGAATCAACCTCGATTATTAATTGCGGATGAACCCACTAATTCTTTGGAGTCCATTACGGCATTGCAAATTTTCCGTTTGCTTTCAAGTATGAACCAAAACCAAGGTACAACAATTTTATTAGCCAGTAACGATCTTAAAAGTATCAGTGAATGGTGTGATAGTATTTCCGTTCTTTATTGTGGGCAAAATACAGAGTCTGGGCCGACCGACCAAATATTAGAAATGCCTCATCATCCTTATACACAAGCATTACTTTACTCTGTTCCCGATTTTAGTCGTCCCTTAGGTTTTAAAAGCAAATTAGGAACATTAGAAGGTACAGTGCCGATTTTAGAACAAATGCCGATTGGTTGCCGTTTAGGGCCTCGCTGCCCTTTTGCTCAGCGTGAATGTATTCAAAAACCAAGCCGATATCGCATTAAACAGCATGAGTTTTCCTGCCATCATCCGATTAATCTTCGAGAACGGCAGTTTAAAGATAAAATTGCAACTTCACCGCTTACGCTAAATACCGAATCAAAAGGAAACGAATAATGCCATTATTACAAGTGGAAAATCTCAGTAAAACCTTTGATGAACCCGCAAAACTTTTTGGTTTCGAGCAGTTTTATGCGGTAAAAGACGTCAGCTTTACGCTTAACCGTAAAGAAACGCTTGCGATTATCGGTAAAAATGGTTCGGGTAAATCGACCTTAGTAAAAATGATCGCAGGGATAACTCCCCCTGCTTCAGGAAAAATCTTATTTAATGATTTACCATTACAATTCGAAGATTTTCACTATCGCGCACAGCATATTCGAATGGTTTTCCAAGATGCTAATTCAGCGTTTAACCCGAGTTTAAATATTGGACAAGCCTTAGATGCACCACTACGATTAATTACCGATTGGGATGAAGAGACTCGCAATGAAAAGATCTTTGAAACACTATCTCTGGTGGGGCTTTATCCTGACTACACCAATCTGAAAATTAAACACCTTTCGGTCAGTCAAAAACAGCGGATCGCCTTAGCTCGTGCGCTGATTCTTCAACCTGAGATCATTATTATTGATGATGCATTGAGTACATTAGATGCCTCTGTGCGTATTCAATTGCTTAATCTGATTTTAGATTTACAAGAACATTTAGGCATTTCCTATATTTATGTTGGACAAAATTTAGGCATTATCAAACATATAGCCGATCAAGTTTTAGTAATGGATGAAGGTGAGATTATCGAGTCTGGCACTCCGAGAGAGATCTTTACCAATCCTCAAAATAATATTACTCGCCTACTTGTAGAAAGCCATTTTGGTCAATTGCTTGATGAAAATGCTTGGCAAACAACGACTTCCTAATTCTCTGTCAAACAAGTTAGGCATAGACATCTCAAAAAAACGTCTTTAAAATTGACCGCTCTTTTCATTCTTTTTAACAAAATAGGAAAGCAACTATGCAAGCGTTATTAAAACTCACTAACTTTGTGAGCAAAACTTTCGCATTATGGGCGATTGTTTTTGCTCTTCTCGCCTTTCTCTTCCCTGAGCAATTCAAAATTTTTGC
>CAKQTN010000220.1:0-2198 GCA_934276625.1 uncultured Haemophilus sp. | reverse complement strand
TTTAAATAAACCGCTGGCATCGATAAATTGGGTTTGGGTATCGGGTTTATGTTTGGAAAGCACCAAAATATTCACCGCAATACTGGTGCCGAAAAAGAGATTTGGCGCTAAGGCAATTACCGTTTCCACATAGTTATTATCCACCAAATATTGACGAATTTTTTGCTCCGCACCGCCACGATAAAAAATGCCGGGGAAGGATACAATCGCCGCGCGGCCTTTTGCTGAAAGATAACTTAACGCATGCAAAATAAAGGCAAAGTCCGCTTTCGATTTTGGTGCAAGCACACCGGCAGGGGCGAAGCGTTCATCGTTAATTAGCGTTGGATCGTCCGAGCCAATCCATTTCACGGAGTAAGGCGGATTAGAAACAATGGCATCGAAAGGTTTATCATCGCCAAATTGCGGATTCATTAAAGTGTTACCGAGGGCGATATCAAACTTGTCGTAGTTGATGTTATGCAAAAACATATTCATACGGGCAAGGTTGTAAGTGGTGTGATTAATTTCCTGCCCGAAGAATCCCTCTTCAATGATGTGTTCATCAAATTGTTTTTTCGCTTGCAATAATAAAGAACCAGAACCTGCCGCCGGGTCGTAAATTTTATTGACCTTGTCTTGTCCATATAAAGCCAGTCGAGCAATCAGCTTGGAAACGCATTGTGGTGTAAAGAACTCGCCACCTGATTTACCGGCATTAGCAGCATAATT
The DNA here is from genome assembly GCA_934276625.1 of uncultured Haemophilus sp. Taxonomy (GTDB): domain Bacteria; phylum Pseudomonadota; class Gammaproteobacteria; order Enterobacterales; family Pasteurellaceae; genus Haemophilus_D. Next base: position 1,487 of record CAKQTN010000220.1, on the reverse strand, counting down.
GGAAATTAAAAATTCGTAAGCATCACCGAATAAATCAATATGATTATCTTCAAAGTCACCAAAATCTAACTCAGCAACGCCTTTTAATACATCGGCTAGGCGGCTGTTTTTATCGGCAACGGTATTACCCAAGCGGCTGCTAGTGGTATCAAAATCGGCAAATAAGCCTTTGATATCCTGTTCGGAAGGGTAGCCAGTAGCGGAGTTTTCAATAGCTGTAAAAATGTTTTTTAGGTCTGTATTTAAATTCGGATTAGTGTTGGCTGTTGCCACGACATTTTTAAACAATTGGCTTGGGTAAATAAAATAGCCTTTTGCTTTTATGGTGTCTTCTTTGATGGCTGCAATAATAGGGTCGTCATCATTAAAAGCAGAATAATCAACGCTATCATCTCCACCTTCAATATAGTTGGCAAAGTTTTCACTGATAAAACGATAGAAAAGTGCCCCTAAAACGTATTGTTTAAAATCCCAACCGTCAATAGCACCTCGTACATCATTAGCGATTTGCCAAATACGGCGATGAAGTTCATCACGTTGTCGTTGTTGAATTGCAGCAGCCATAAAATCCTCAGAATATTTTGTGTCATTATTAAGATATAAATGCTCCAAATTATACAAGAAATAAATAATAACTAAATGAATTTCTACGGAAATTCCTCTACAATAAGAACACACTAATGTTTCCAAAAAAATAAAAAAATGAGCCAAAAATCAACCGCACTTAATGCCATTTCGTTACCCTTAAATCAAGTCAATTTAATTGAAGCCTCTGCAGGTACTGGGAAAACCTATACCATCGGTTCTATCTATCTTCGTTTACTTTTACAGGCAGGTGAGAATTGTTTTTCTCGTCCGTTGAATGTGGAAGAGATTTTGGTCGTAACCTTTACTGAAATGGCGACGGAAGATTTAAAACGTAAAATTCGGGAACGTTTAACGGCGGCAATTTCGGTTTTTTCTGAATATTATGAAAAGCAAGATAAGGCGATTTTTACTGGAGAACATCAATTTTTAGCGGAGTTGTTGCCTTATTTAGAGGATATTCCGACCGCACTTCGCCGCTTAAAGTTAGCGGAGCAAAATTTAGATTTAGCCTCCATTTATACCATTCACGGTTTTTGTCGCCGAATGTTGATGCAACATGCTTTTAATTCAGGCGTGCATTTCAATTTAAAACTTCTCAAAGATCAGTCTGATTTACTCAAACAATTTGCAAATGAATTTTGGCGGGAGCATTTTTATGATTTGCCTTTCCATTTGGCTGCATTTATCTCAAAAGAATTAAAGTCGCCAGAAGATGTATTGAATGATTTAGGCTCAAATATTGGAAATGATTTTTCTGTACAACTGGATAAACCAGAACTATTAGAACTGTCATTAACAGATTTTTTGCAAAAAGATATCACTAAAAATGCGGAAATTATTGAAAAGATTAAAGACACTTGGTTAGAAAGTGCGGTTGAAATTCGCGATCTTTTTGATGA
>CAKQTN010000219.1:0-2216 GCA_934276625.1 uncultured Haemophilus sp. | reverse complement strand
AAAGATGACTTGAAATTCTTTGAAAAACATGTAGATAAAGATGTTATTACTCGTTTAGAAAACTTTGTAAACTCTGATTTTGCTCAAATCGACTATACCGATGCGATCGACGTGTTATTAAAATCAGGTAAGAAATTCGAATTCCCTGTTTCTTGGGGGATCGATTTATCTTCTGAACATGAACGTTTCTTAGCAGAAGAATATTTCAAATCACCTGTTGTCGTGAAAAACTATCCGAAAGATATCAAAGCCTTCTATATGCGTTTAAATGACGATGGCAAAACTGTAGCTGCAATGGATGTTCTCGCGCCTGGAATTGGTGAAATCATCGGTGGTTCACAACGTGAAGAACGTTTAGACGTATTAGATAAACGTATGGAAGAAATGGGCCTAAATCCTGAAGATTACTGGTGGTATCGTGATCTTCGTAAATATGGTACTGTACCACATTCAGGTTTCGGTCTTGGTTTTGAACGCTTAATTGTTTATGTAACTGGCGTACAAAATATTCGCGATGTGATTCCATTCCCTCGTGCACCAAGAAATGCAAATTTCTAAAAATATTGTTTAAATTGACCGCACTTTCTTTAAAGTGCGGTCATCATTTTAGGCGATAAATTTATCCCCTATTTTATTTATTGTGTTTGAATCAATCTTTCAAATACATCATATTAAGGAAAGTAGAAATGGACAAAATTAAACAACTCTTTGCAAACAACTATAGCTGGGCGCAAAGAATGAAAGAAGAAAATTCCACTTATTTTAAAGAACTTGCCGATCACCAAACACCTCATTATCTTTGGATTGGCTGCTCTGATAGCCGTGTTCCTGCTGAAAAACTCACAAATCTTGAACCGGGCGAATTATTTGTTCATCGTAATGTTGCTAACCAAGTTATTCATACGGATTTTAACTGCCTTTCAGTTGTACAATATGCCGTTGATGTACTCAAAATTGAACATATTATTATTTGCGGTCATACAAATTGTGGTGGTATTAAAGCAGCGATGCAAGATCACGATCTAGGGTTAATCAATAACTGGTTGCTCCATATTCGTGATATTTGGTTTAAACACGGGCATCTATTAGGCAATCTTTCAGCAGAAAAACGTTCAGATATGCTCACTAAATTAAATGTTGCAGAGCAAGTTTATAACCTAGGACGCACATCTATCGTAAAAAGCGCTTGGGAACGTGGACAAAAACTCTCCCTACATGGCTGGGTATATGATGTAAATGATGGATTCTTAGTAGATCAAGGTGTTATTGCAACCAGTCGGGAAACTCTTGAAATCTCTTACCGTAATGCGATTTCTCGCCTATCTAGCCTCGCAGAAGAAGATATCCTAAAAAAAGAACTTCCAGAAAACGAAGAATAAAAAAAGTGCGGTTAAATCTAATGAAATTTAACCGCACTTTTTATTTCAAACTTACTATTTAACTAACTCTGTTTGCATATACATCAAACGATCAATATTCGTTAAATAATGTCCTAGCTCTTGGGATTCTGGTTTATGAATATAAGGGATCTTACCTAGCAAAGGCGCATCAATCTGAGCCTCTAAAATATCTACCACCTCTTTATAATGCCCTAAACAAGGATTAATTCGATTTGCAATCCAGCCTAATAAAGGAACACCAAGCTGTTTAATCACTTGAGCTGTCAGCAATGCATGATTAATACAGCCTTCTTTAATACCTACAACCAACACAACTGGCATTTTATGCTCAACAACCCAATCAGCAAAACTCTTACCTTCTGCCATTGGTGTGAGTAACCCAAATGAACCTTCCACGACAACAGATTGATATTTTTGAACTAATATCGTTAAGGCTTGATTAATCTTGCTTAATTTAATGCGTGATTTATCTCGAGTCAGCATCGGCAAGGAATGAGCAAAAGTATAGCTATTTACTTCTTGATAAGATACGGACTCATTCGTTGCATCCATTAAAGCTAACACGTCTGAATTATTTTCAGCATCATAATCTGTTTGGGATTCATTAGACTGATTTTCGACAGGATAAATCCCCTCTTCACAGCTACAAGCAATCGGCTTATAACCCACAATTCGCACGCCCTTTGCTTGTAATGCCTGAATAATGGCACGGCAGGCGGTGGTCTTACCCACGTCAGTATCTGTACCTGCCACAAAGAAACTACTCATTTTTATTCTCCTTTTAAAAGTGCGGTCAATTCTAAAGGAGTTTTTTGA
>CAKQTN010000218.1:0-2221 GCA_934276625.1 uncultured Haemophilus sp. | reverse complement strand
GAAGTGTGAGGGATACCGATTAATTCACATTGCCATTTTTCAGCTAACAAGCGGAAAACATTCATCAACATAAACATCGGGCGAACACCGTGTAATTCTTTTGTGGCTTGTTTCACAGCTTCTTGCGCTTCTTCATAAGAAGGGCCTTGAATTGAGGCAATAAGTAACTTATTTGGCTTTAAGAAGGTGAAAGAAGCATCATAAATGCTACGCCCATCATTGTCTTTCAAGTTAATGGAAAAATAACCTTCGAAAGGGTCAATCTGATTGATATTGAAATAAATACCAAGTTGATCCGTTAATTGCGCTAATAAAAGGGATTTTTCTTGTAGCAATTTTTTACAAAATTCAACACCCATTTTTTCTTCAAGCATAGACAGGTTACCAGTAATGGCATTGAGTCGATCGGTTGCAGAAAAACGTTTGTCGCAATAGGTGGCGAGCAATGCATTAAAACGGTATGGATTTTGTTGAAAAAGTGGAATCCAGGTTTGGTTAGTATTTAAGAAATCAACCAGTGCATCACATTGTTTTTTAAATAAAAATTTGCGTCCGTAATAACGGGCTTTATCCCTTAATTGCTTTTTTAATGGATGATTACAAGAATCGGGCAGTAATTCTTGAAAGGTCGCGAAAGTAATAGTTTGTTTTGTTGTCATAATGGATAAAGTGCGGTTATTTTTTCAAACGTTTTTTATTGGAAAAATCATGGTGATTTTTGACCGCACTTATTGTACCTGTATTCCATGGTTTTTCCAATTAACCATCAATAAAGGTGGTTCTTTACTTGCCTATTTTTCGATTTATCCTTAATATGCCAAATCCTACCTTGAATTTATGCAACTCATCCCCATATTCAATGAAATTATAGAATTGATGTAAGAGAGATAACTATGAACGCCAAAAGAACTCAACAACGTACACTTCCTGTATTGCCATTACGGGATGTCGTCGTTTTCCCTTATATGGTGATGCCACTTTTTGTTGGGCGCGCAAAATCCATTAGCGCTCTTGATGAAGCCATGAATGAGGGCAAACAATTATTATTGGTGTCACAAAAACAAGCTGATTTAGAAGAACCTACCGTTGATGATGTATTCGATGTCGGGACGATTGCCAATATTATTCAATTATTAAAATTGCCAGACGGCACAGTGAAAGTGTTGGTGGAAGGGCAACAGCGCGCGAAAATCAATCAATTAAATGATGGTGAAGACCATTTTTCTGCGGAAGTAACACCAATTGAAACCACGTTTGGCGATGAAAAAGAATTAGATGTGGTGAAGGCAGCCGTTTTAAATGAATTTGAAAGCTATCTGCAACTTAATAAAAAAATCCCTGCAGATGTTTTAGGTGCACTTCAACGCATTGATGATGCCGATCGTTTAGCGGATACCATGGCTGCGCATATTCCAGTGACCGTTCGTCATAAACAAAGCGTATTAGAGCTTGCAGATGTGCAAGAGCGTTTAGAATACTTGCTCGGCATGATGGAATCTGAAGCGGATATTCTTCAAGTTGAAAAACGCATCCGTGGCCGTGTGAAAAAACAAATGGAGAAAAGTCAGCGTAACTACTATCTTAGCGAACAAATTAAAGCGATTCGCAAAGAAATGGACGAAGGCGAAAGCGAAGATACCATCGATGAAGTTGAGCAACTTCGTCAAAAAGTTGAAGCGGCAGGTATGCCAGCAGATGTGCGTGATAAAGTAGAAAGCGAGTTACAAAAACTCAAAATGATGTCAGCTATGTCGGCTGAAGCGACAGTGGTGCGTAGCTATATTGAATGGATGCTTCAAGTGCCATGGCATAAACGTACTAAAGTGAAGAAAGATATCGCAAAAGCACAACAAGTCTTGGATGCGGATCACTACGGTTTAGAAAGAGTGAAAGAACGCATTTTAGAATACCTTGCGGTGCAAGCTCGTTTAAACAAAATCAAAGGCCCAATCCTTTGCTTAGTAGGACCGCCAGGGGTAGGTAAAACCTCATTGGGTCAATCTATTGCAAATGCAACAGGTCGTAAATATGTACGCATGGCATTAGGCGGGGTACGCGATGAAGCAGAAATCCGTGGCCACCGCAAAACCTATATCGGTGCATTGCCGGGTAAATTAATTCAAAAAATGGCAAAAGTTGGTGTAAAAAACCCACTCTTCTTGCTTGATGAAATCGATAAAATGTCTTCGGATATGCGTGGAGACCCAGCATCAGCCTTGTT
>CAKQTN010000217.1:0-2234 GCA_934276625.1 uncultured Haemophilus sp. | reverse complement strand
CCTTTTGGTCCGTACAATTTGTGGCTAGACATTGACATTAAATCAACCTGTAATTCCGCGAGATTGATTTCGACTTTACCGACACTTTGTGTTGCATCTACGTGGAAAATGGTTTTGTTTGCACGGCAAAGCTCACCAATTGCTTTAATATCTTGAATTACGCCAATCTCATTATTCACATGCATAATTGACACAACAATTGTGTCTGGACGCAATGCTGCTTTAAATTTCTCAAGATCGATTAAACCATCTTCTTCTGGATCTAAATAAGTGACTTCAAAGCCTTCACGCTCTAACTGACGGCAAGTATCCAATACGGCTTTGTGCTCAGTTTTACAAGTAATAATGTGTTTACCTTTTGTTTGATAAAAGTGCGCTGCACCTTTAATTGCAAGGTTATCTGCTTCTGTTGCGCCAGAAGTAAACACGATCTCACGTGAGTCTGCGCCAATCAAATCCGCAATTTGATTACGTGCAATATCAACCGCTTCTTCAGCTTGCCAGCCAAATTTATGTGAACGAGATGCTGGATTACCGAATACACCATCAATGGTTAAATATTCCATCATTTTTTTAGCTACACGTTCATCCACTGGACATGTTGCTGCATAATCTAAATAAATTGGTAATTTCATTTTCACTCCTAAATAACTACTAAAAATGCTATCAATTTGACCGCACTTTAATCTACTTTCCCATTATTGGTTGACTACAATTAAGTCATCAAAATCTTTGTGAGCTTTATGCTTCCCAGCTTTTTTCTCTACAAGCTCAGCTAATGTAATCTCATCTAAAAAATCAGAAATGCGATCACTTAAATCTTGCCATAATGTATGAGTTAAACACTCTACTCCGCCTTTGCAATTTCCTTTACCAAGGCATCTTGTCACATTAATGTTCTCATTTACGGCTGAAATCACCATACCGATAGAAATTTGATCAGTTGGTAACGCTAAACGATAGCCACCACCTGGGCCGCGAACGCTTTTTACTAATCCACCACGACGCAATTTTGCAAATAATTGCTCAAGATAAGAAAGTGAAATATTTTGACGTTCTGAGATATCTGCTAAACAGACTGGATTTGTTCCTGCGTGTAGTGCGATATCTAAAATTGCGGTAACCGCATATCGTCCTTTAGATGTTAGTTTCATAAAGCATCCCTATAAATCGCCATCTAGGTAGTTTACCTATCTGACTATGATAGTCAATTTTACTCTTTTTGCAGATTAAGGCGTTTTTCAACCGCACTTAACATTCCTCGCAAAATATTTAATTCATTTTTTTCTAGAGAAGAACGGTTATAAAGTCGTCTTAACTTTTGTATAACCCCTTGATTTTGAATAAAACCAAGAGACTGATACACCTGTTCCGTATGAGCAAAAAAATATTCCATTTCTTGTGCTGTTGGATAGATATTTTCTATTGTTGAAAGTGTGCTTTCCGTTTTATCTTTTGCTAAAAATGCCATTCGCATTTCATAACTTACCAACTGAACTGCCATCGCTAAATTTAGCGAAGAATATCCAGGATTAGCAGGGATATTTAAATGATAATGACATTTAAGTAATTCTTCATTTGTAAGTCCAACACGCTCACGACCGAATACGATCGCCACCAGGCCTTGATGTGCACTGGCTTTCTCCGCACATTCTCTTGGCTCAATCAGTGTACTTTGTAAATGGCGTAATCTCGCGCTGGTTCCAATTACTAATGAACAATCTTCTATTGCTTGTTCAAAAGTATCAACAATGTGGGCATTACGTACAACATCATCAGCGCCTGCTGCTAATGCAATAGATTGCTCATCCACCGATTTTGGTGAAACCAAATAAAGATTGGATAATCCCATTGTTTTCATCGCACGCGCCGCTGAACCGATGTTCCCGCTATGTGATGTTTCAACCAAAACAATTCGAATATTCTGTAACATTTTATGCCCGACTTAAATTTGTGGATATTCTATCATAATAACCGCTAAATATAGTCAAGAATTTAAAAAAAATTTTACTTTTTTATAAATTTATTAACACATGGAAAGAAGATGTGATTGGTGGGCTGTGAGAGGCTCGAACTCTCGACCGACGGATTAAGAGTCCGCTGCTCTACCAACTGAGCTAACAACCCAACCGGTTAAATCATGATTTGTAAAATAGATGGTGGGTCGTGAAGGATTCGAACCTTCGACCAACGGATTAAAAGTCCGCTGCTCTACCGACTGAGCTAACGACCCA
>CAKQTN010000216.1:0-2236 GCA_934276625.1 uncultured Haemophilus sp. | reverse complement strand
GAGCAAGATTTAACACTTCGTGCGAAAAAATTTGCCAACCGCTTAAATGGTCGTTTCGGTATCAAAGTAGAATTGCAAGATGAGCGTTTAACAACGGTTTCTGCACGCGATGAAATTTTCCAACGTGGCGGTTATCGTGCCCTCAATAAAGGTAAAGTCGATGGAATTTCTGCTTGCTTGATTTTAGAAAGTTGGTTTGAAAACTATTCAGAATAAGCCAAAAATAAACCGCACTTTAATGTGCGGTTTGTTGTATTGATAGGTTTATTTTTTTATCCAAATCAGACTCGCCATTCTTCCTGTTTTGCCATCTCGACGATAGGAAAAGAAGGTCTCTTTTTCATTGAATGTGCAATGCTCCCCACCGTAAATTTGGGTAATACCTAATTTGTTGAGGCGTTGAGTAGCAATTTGATAAAGATTGCCGAGGTATTTTCCTGATTCATTCGGATCGGGTCGAAAAGCCGTTTCTGCAATCGGGTCAAACGCCATAAATTGCTCAATCACTTCTTTACCCACTTGGAATGCATTAGGGCCGATAGCAGGCCCAAACCACGCAATAATCTCTTCAGGGGCAGATTGGAAACATTTTACCGTTTCTTCTAATACACCATCACAGAGTCCGCGCCAGCCTGCGTGTGCCGCAGCCACTTCAGTCCCTTGCTTATTGGTGAATAAAACCGGTAAGCAATCAGCTGTCATCACCAAACATACTTGGTTAGGTTGATTGGTGTAAACCGCATCAGCCTCTAAATCATTGCCCTCATAAGGCACCGTAATCACACGAGTGCTATGTGTTTGAGTTAAAAACAACGGGAAATGTGGCAGATTAAATTTTTCGACCAATAAAGTGCGGTTAGTTTTGACCGCACTTTTATTGTCTTCGACATGATCACCCAAATTGAAACTATCGAAAGGCGGCAGGCTTACGCCACCTTCTCTTGTGGTTGTAAAAGCTTGGATATGTGGTGGAACATTCCAGTTTGGAACAATAGTTTTCATCTTAATAATCCAATTCGTCTTTATGTTCGAGGTAATCCGCTTTTAAGGCATGAAGTAATTCGACAAAGTCATCCGGCAATGGCGCATACCACTCCATCATTTCACCTGTAATCGGGTGAGCTAAACGCAACATAACCGCATGTAATGCTTGGCGTTTAAAATTGCGTAGCACCTCAGTGAAGGCTTCGCTTGCATTTTTAGGTGGGCGAGGACGGCCTCCGTAAGTTTGATCACCTAATAATGGATGTGCGATATGCGCCATGTGCACACGAATTTGGTGAGTACGACCCGTTTCTAAACGTAAGCGTAAGCGGGTGTAATTACGGAAATTCTCCATAATGCGATAGTGCGTAACCGCCGGTTTACCCATTGGATGAACCGCCATCAATGTGCGTTTTGTCGAGTGGCGAGCCATTGGCTGATCTACTGTGCCACCTTTGGTCATAATACCACTTGCGACGGCTTCGTATTCACGAGTGATCTTACGTTTTTGTAAGTCACGTACGAGTTTGGTTTGTGCAGGAATGGTTTTAGCGACAACCATGAGACCTGTTGTGTCTTTATCTAAACGATGCACAATCCCTGCACGTGGTACTTCGGCAATAGGTGGATAGTGATAGAGTAGCGCATTAAGCACGGTACCATCTGGATTACCCGCACCAGGGTGAACCACGAGATCTTTAGGTTTATTAATCACGATAATATCGTCATCTTCATAAACGATATTGAGTGGAATATTTTGTGGCTCAAAACGGTTTTCATCTTCCACTTCTACCGAAATTTCTATTTGCTCTCCACCATAAACTTTTGCACGTGGAATATCGGCAATTTCACCGTTCATTTTTACCTGTTTTGCTTCAATCCAGGTTTTTAAACGCGAACGGGAATATTCTGGGAACAACTCTGCAAGGGTTTGGTCTAAACGCTGTCCCATTTGTTCGGGCTGAACTTCAGCCGTTAAGGTAATTTGTGGCATAAAAAATCCATCTAAAAATTTAAAAAGTTGGCTTATTGTGTAATGTTCTATACAATATTCGTTAATTGTAACTTATTTATTGATTTTCGTAAAAATTAAGGAAAAAAGAATGCGTAAAATAAAATCTCTCGTGCTTATTGCACTTACCTCATTCGCTATTGCAGCTTGTAGCAGTGGTAATAAAGAAGTGGAGCAAGCTTCTGTTGATGAGCTTTATGCAAAAGGCGCGGCTGCATTACAAGAAGGAAGCTATTCTGA
>CAKQTN010000215.1:0-2253 GCA_934276625.1 uncultured Haemophilus sp. | reverse complement strand
GCATACGAGAAAATGGGTTTACAACAATTAGCGAACCAAACTCAGCAAGTTATCGATGCGAATAAAGATAAACAATTTGCGGAAGTGAAAAAACCGGAAGAATCTGATTTAACTCAACCGGTTAAAAAATAATTCTCGTCCCTTTTGAGACGAGCTTGAATAAGCAAAATTATTCAAATAAAGGCTAGTCAAACTAATCAAATTGAGCTAGTATAAATTTAAAAGATTTCCTGGGGTGTTCGTGGATGGGTTATGTCCCTGAGCCGATACTTAGAACTTTATAAATCGGTTTCCCGCCATTGGTGTGTAGGCTTGACCTTTGACTTTGTCATTGGACTAAAGAAACCTAAAAATGGCCTTACCGGTTTCCTTGGACCGTCGGGTTCAAGGACTACTACTCGTAGCGGCACTCTGGGACCTTTCTCTTAAATCCATTCTTTCCAATCGAATGAAATCAACACAGCAAACGCTTCGCAATCAACTCCGTCAACAAATTCGTAAAACACGAGCAAATTTGACCGCACTTCAGCAGCAACAGGCGGAAGACTCCATCACTCAACAAGCGCTTGCATTAATTGAAGAACGAAATGCACAGCATATTGCCCTGTATGTTTCCTTTGATGGTGAAATCTCCACAGAGAAACTTATCAAAACCCTTTGGGCGCAAGGTAAACAGGTTTATTTGCCTGTCTTGCATCCTTTCAATCCGAATCACCTTTTGTTTTTACGTTATTTGCCTGATACTCCGATGCTGAAAAATAAATTTGGCATTTGGGAGCCAAAACTCAATGTTCAGAGCGTATTGCCTTTAGAGGAATTAGATATTCTTTTTACGCCACTCGTCGCGTTTGACAAACAAGGTAATCGTCTAGGTATGGGTGGTGGTTTTTATGATCGCACCTTACAACATTGGCAGAAGTCTTCTTTTATCCCAGTGGGATTAGCTCATCAATGTCAGCAAGTCGAACAGCTTCCAACAGAAGCGTGGGACGTGCCACTTCATCAAATCTTAGTTGCTTAAACCTATCAAGAAGTAAAGTTTGATAGAAAAAATTAAAAATAGTTGATTTTTTCTCTTGAAATACCAAAAAAGGGTCTTATTTAATTACTCATAAAGGGGATGACCCCAACAATTTTATGCAGGAGAAGATAAGATATGAATATTGAAAAATTTACCACTAAATTCCAACAAGCACTCAGTGAAGCGCAGTCATTAGCGCTTGGTAAAGATAATCAGTTTATCGAACCAGTGCATTTATTGGCCGCACTTTTAAATCAACAAGACGGTTCAATTGCACCGATTTTGACAGCAAGTGGCGTGAATGTCGCGTTATTACGTAATGAATTAAACGCAGAATTGAATAAATTGCCACAAGTGTCAGGTAATGGCGGAGACGTGCAAATTTCTCGTCAATTACTCAACTTATTGAATTTATGTGACAAATTAGCACAACAAAAACAAGATAAATTTATTTCCAGTGAATTGTTCTTATTAGCGGCTCTTGAAGAGCGCGGTGCATTAAATGACATTTTGAAAAAATGTGGTGCGAAAAAAGAACAAATTTTACAAGCGATTCAACATATTCGCGGAGGACAAAGCGTGAACGATCAAAATGCAGAAGAAAGCAGACAAGCTCTTGAAAAATATACGATTGATTTAACAGCTAGTGCTGAAAGTGGCAAACTCGACCCGGTTATTGGTCGTGATGAAGAAATTCGTCGAGCCATTCAAGTATTGCAACGTCGTACCAAAAACAACCCAGTATTAATCGGTGAGCCTGGTGTAGGTAAAACCGCTATTGTAGAAGGTTTGGCACAACGTATTGTCAATGGTGAAGTACCGGAAGGCTTGAAAAACAAACGTGTCCTTTCTTTAGATATGGGTGCCTTGATTGCAGGTGCAAAATATCGTGGTGAATTTGAAGAACGTTTAAAAGCGGTATTAAATGAACTTGCAAAAGAAGAAGGTCGCGTGATCCTCTTTATTGATGAAATCCATACCATGGTTGGTGCAGGTAAAACTGACGGTGCGATGGATGCAGGTAACTTATTAAAACCAAGTTTGGCACGTGGTGAATTACACTGTGTGGGTGCAACAACGTTAGACGAATATCGTCAATATATCGAGAAAGATGCGGCGCTTGAACGTCGTTTCCAAAAAGTCTTTGTAGATGAACCAAGTGTAGAAGATACCATTGCGATCTTACGTGGTTTGAAAGAGCGTTATGAGATCCATCACCATGTAGATATTAC
>CAKQTN010000214.1:0-2270 GCA_934276625.1 uncultured Haemophilus sp. | reverse complement strand
TCCATCGCTCGATATCCTAGCGCTTCTGCTAAATGAGGTTGTTGTATTTCTTTTTCGCCATTTAAATCGGCAATTGTACGTGAGACTTTTAAAATCCGATGGTAGGCTCTCACTGAAAGCCCGAGTTTATTTAAAGCATTCTCTAGAAATAGCGCATCTTTATCCTGTAATTTACAGTCCCGTTCAATTTCTTTGCTTGAAAGATACGCATTGATTTTACCGGCTCGAGCAAGCTGGATTTCCCTTACTTTTAAGACTTTTTCTCGTACTTGTTGGCTTGTTTCGCCTCTATCTCCCGTATTTTGTAAACTACCTTGTGGTAGAAGAGGTACTTCAATAGATAAATCAAAACGATCTAAAAACGGCCCTGAAAGGCGGTTTAAATAACGCATCACTTGTTGTGGCGAGGTACGATTATGTGTTCCAGTATAATGCCCCGTTGGACTAGGATTCATTGCCGCAACTAATTGAAAGCGAGCAGGAAATTGGATTTTAGCATTGGCACGCGAAATAATAATTTCTCCACTTTCTAATGGTTGGCGAAGTGCATCAAGCACTTTACGCTCAAATTCAGGCAATTCATCAAGAAAAAGTACGCCGTTATGTGCGAGCGATATTTCGCCTGGTTTTGGAATGGTTCCTCCGCCAACTAAGGCAGGCAAAGAGGCGCTATGATGTGGCGCTCGAAATGGACGTTGTTTCCAATTGTGAAAATTTAACTCATTTTGGACTAAGCTCGTAACTGAAGCTGTTTCAATCGCTTCTAAGTCCGTCATTTCAGGGAGCAATGCCGTGAGACGACTTGCCAACATGGTTTTACCCGTACCGGGTGGACCTAAAAAGAGGAGATTATGCTGACCTGCGGCAGCTATTGTTAGTGCTCGTTTAGCATGTTGCTGACCAATAATATCGGTCAAATCTAAGTGATTTTTAGCTGAAAATCCGACCGCACTTTCTTGTGCGAATAATGAGGCCAAAGGTAATTTTTCTTGATTATTTAAGAATTGCACGACTTCCAAAAGGTTTTTAGCAAAATAAGTCTCTTGTTCTGAAACAAGCGAAGCTTCATTGGCATTTTGATAAGCGATAATGGGGGCTCGTTTTGCTTTTTGTGCCGCTAAAATAGCGGGAATCACGCCGTGTACGCCACGTAATTCACCTGTTAATGCGAGCTCGCCAATGAATTCAAACTGTTTTAAACGGCCGCCATCAAGTTGATCTGATGCAGCTAAAATACCGATTGCAATAGGTAAATCAAATCGTCCCCCTTCTTTGGGTAAATCGGCTGGTGCAAGGTTGACGGTGATGCGTTTAGCAGGATATTTGAACTGGGCATTCATTAATGCACTTCTGACACGATCTTGTGCTTCTTTTACGGTTTTTTCGGGTAGACCAACTAAGGTAAATCCAGGCTTTCCGTTACTTAAGTGTACTTCAATGGTAACAAGAGGGGCTTGTACACCCATTGATGCACGGCTATAAACAATGGCAAGAGACATTCAGATTCCTTAAAGTGAGGTCAAAAATAATCAGATTTTCGCACTATAAAAAAAGCACAGAATGAAAGCATACATTCTGTGCTTTTTTTGCGATCTTGATCGCAGAAATTACTTTTTCTTGATAAAAAATTACGAAAAAAGTGGCGCAAACCAACTATCTAATTTGGCAGCTAATTTATCAATGCCAATTTTGTTTTGTGCAGAAAAGGCCTCAACCTGAATATCACCTTGGAAGGGTAAAATCGCTTCACGTACCATTTTGACTTGTTTGCTACGCGCACTTTGACTGAGTTTATCCGCTTTAGTTAAAAGTAACATGACTGGTAAATCAGCAGAAACCGCCCACTCGATCATTTGTTGATCGAGATCTTTCAACGGATGACGAATATCCATCAGAACAACAAGCCCGCCTAAACATTCGCGTTTTTGCAAATATTCTCCGAGGGATTTTTGCCATTCAATTTTCATTTTCTCAGGAACGGCAGCATAACCATAGCCAGGTAAGTCTACCAGTTTACAATTCGGCTCTACCTCAAAAAGATTGATGAGCTGTGTACGACCAGGTGTTTTAGAAGTTCTGGCTAAGCTTTTTTGATTGGTTAACGCATTAAGTGCGGTTGATTTTCCGGCATTTGAGCGTCCCGCAAAAGCGATTTCAATTCCAGTATCTTCTGGGATGGAACGAATATTTGGGGCGCTCGTAAGAAAATGCGTTTTATGATAATTCAGTTTAATTTCAGACATAATGGTTCCTTTCATCAATTGCCCCTA
>CAKQTN010000213.1:0-2280 GCA_934276625.1 uncultured Haemophilus sp. | reverse complement strand
TTGCGTTTCCTTGATAATTTTTTTGAAAGATAACTAAAGTGCGGTTATACTTAAAGCCTTATTTCATCTGAAGATAATCTCTTATTCATTATCAAAATTAAGTTGAGAACAACATGCAAGAATTTATGCCTCAAGCAATTGAATTTGCTCAAAAACACACTTTTTTAACGATCGCATGGTTTGCTGTCCTTTTTATGACACTTTTCACCTTTTTTAAAAGTGCGACACAAAAATATCGCGTGATCACCAACCCTGAAGCGGTTCGCTTAATGAACGACGAAGAAGCAGTGGTGATTGATTTACGCCCTATTGATGAATTCCAACGCGGCCATATCATTGGTAGCGTAAACTTGCTTCCAACTGAAATTAAAAATCAAAATGTAGGCAAAATTGAACATCACAAAGAAAAACCGCTTATCATTGTGGATGTTAACGGTGTTTCTTCTGCTACGTCCGCAGAACTTTTAACCAAACAAGGCTTTGAAAAAGTTTATGTGTTAAAAGACGGTTTAGCGGCTTGGGCGGGTGCAAATTTACCATTAGTAAAAAAACATAAGTAAGGATCCTCTATGTCTGAACAAAATCAACAACCTGAAGTAGCAGCTGAAGAGCAACAAGAAGCGGTACTTCAAATTCAACGTATTTATGTAAAAGATGTTTCTTTTGAAGCACCAAATCTTCCTCATATTTTCCACCAAGAATGGAAACCAAAACTCGGCTTCGACTTAAGCACTGAAGCGGTTCAAGTAGGTGAAGATTTATACGAAGTCACTTTAAACATCAACGTAGAAACCACCATGGAAGATTCTGGTGATGTGGCATTTATTTGTGAAGTGAAACAAGCTGGCGTATTTACAATCAGCGGTTTAGAAGATGTTCAAATGGCACACTGCTTAACATCTCAATGCCCAAATATGCTTTTCCCTTATGCACGTGAATTGATTTCTAACTTAGTAAATCGCGGTACATTCCCGGCATTAAACCTTTCTCCGGTAAACTTCGATGCGTTGTTCATTGATTACATGAACAAGCAGCAAGCAGCAGCCGAAGCGGAAGAAAATCAGGAAACCCAACATTAATTGTGATGAGGGCAGGCGATACCGTCTGCCCTTTTATTTTAAAGGTGATTGAAATGAACCCATCCCAATCTCCAATTACCATTCTTGGTTGCGGTTCTTATGGAACAGCACTCGCTATCTCATTTTCTCGCAATGGCTCTCCAACCTATCTTTGGGGGCACAATCCCGATCACATTAATCAAATGCAACAAGAACGTCAAAATCGCCGTTTTCTACCTGATATTGAATTTCCAGAAAGTTTGCATTTAGAATTAGATTTGAAAACTGCGCTTGATCAAGCTAAAGACATTTTAATTGTGGTGCCAAGCCATGCTTTTGGTGAAATTCTATTAAAAATTCGACCGCACTTAAAACCTGATCATCGTTTAATTTGGGCAACCAAAGGATTAGAACGTAACACCGGCCGATTATTGCAAGAAGTGGTAGAAGAAACCTTAGGTAAAGCAATCCCAACGGCGGTGCTTTCAGGTCCTACTTTTGCGAAAGAATTGGCTCAAGGTTTGCCAACGGCGATTACCCTTGCCTCTCGTAATGAAAAGTTTGCCTTAGAATTTCAAGCTCGCATTCATTGCAGTCAGCATTTCCGAGTATATGTAAACCAAGATATGATTGGCGTTCAATTAGGTGGTGCCATTAAAAACGTGATAGCGATTGGTGCGGGTATTTCGGATGGTATGGGATTTGGTGCCAATGCGAGAACCGCATTGATTACCCGTGGGATTGCGGAAATTACTCGCTTAGGCGTAGCCATGGGCGCCAATACGCAAACCTTTATGGGCATGTCTGGTTTAGGTGATTTAGTGCTCACTTGTACCGATAACCAATCCCGTAACCGCCGATTTGGTTTAATGCTTGGTAAAGGCACTGATAGCCAACAAGCCATGAATGAAATTGGTCAAGTGGTGGAAGGGTTTTATAACACCAAAGAAACTTATTTATTAGCACAACGACAAGGCGTGGAAATGCCGATTACAGAACAAATTTACCAAATGCTCTTTTGTGGTAAAAGTGCACAAGAAGTGGCACTGAGCTTATTGGGTCGTGAACGAAAAGGCGAATAAGGAGAAAAAATGACGTTAGAAGTATGGCAACACATTCGCCAAGAGGCAAAAGAATTAGCAGAATGCGAACCAATGCTCGCAAGCTTTTTCCATTCCACCATTTTAAAACATCAAAATCTTGGCAGTGCCTTGAGTTATTT
>CAKQTN010000212.1:0-2288 GCA_934276625.1 uncultured Haemophilus sp. | reverse complement strand
CTCGCATGTTCATTTTCCATTTTTTCAAGATAAGCAATAAGCATACCAAATTGTGTACCCCAGTCACCCACGTGATTCGCACGAATAACGTTGTGGCCTAAAAATTCAAGGGTACGAACAACGGCATCACCGATGATGGTAGAACGTAAATGACCTACGTGCATTTCTTTCGCAACGTTTGGTGAAGAATAATCAATCACGATGGTTTGTTTTTCATTTGCGCTGACACCAAGATTTTGATCTTTTAATGCAGCAGAAACATTATTTGCTAACCAAGTTGGATTTAAGAAAATATTGATAAAACCTGGACCAGCAATTTCAGTTTTTTCAGCGACATCAGAAAGATCAGCATGATCTAATACTTTTTGTGCAAATTCACGTGGATTTAAACCTAGTTTTTTAGCAGCAGCCATGATGCCGTTTGCTTGGTAGTCGCCAAATTGTGGTTTACCTGATTGGCGAATAAGCGCATCACATTGTTCATCTGCGCCAGCAGCAATCATCGCTTGTTTAATTTTATCGGATAAAATAGATTGAATATTCACGGTTTTTCCTAATCTTGAAATTGAATAATGAAAATAATCGGCTATGATACCGTTGTTTATAGATTTCTCAAAGTAAGAGCAGGAGAAAATGTTAAATTTAATGGAAAAATCGACCACACTTTATCAAGAGTTGCCTTTATTTCAGGAAAAAATTCAGCAATTAGCTGCCGTCATGAAAGTGAATTTAGCGGATTATCAAATTGATCATTTAGCTTTAAGAGCAAATACTGAAGAAAAAGCAAAAAATTGGCTGACAGAGTTATTAAAGTGCGGTAGAATTTTAAGCGATAATATCGTCAATGGGCGTCCTATCTATTTGATTGAATTAGATGAGCCAGTTGATTTCATTGGTCAGCCTGTCGATGTTATTGAATTACCGTTTCCTAAAAATAAACAATATCCCCAAGAAACTTGGGAACATATTGAAATTGTAATGCCGTTTTTATCTCATGAATCTGTTGAGGATTGGGTTAATCGAATTTGCAATACATTTTTATGGAAGGAACTAACTCAATTAACCATGAAGGTGAGCGAACCTAAGGTGGAAGGGGAGCAATTGTCCAATCCATCCATTGCAGTGAGTTTTGTTGATAAAACAGAAAATCACGTTTGCATAAAGGTTCATCCTTATACAATAAAGAAAATACTCGAGGTTTAGTGTAATGAAAAAAATTACCTTAGCATTAACTGTCTTATTAAGTTTAGGTTTATCAGCTTGTTCATCTCAATCACAAAAAGATGAAAGCGCTTATAAAGGTCAAGTTATCTTCACCGAATTCCAAGGTGATGATGTAAAATTAACCGTTCGTAAAAACGACTGCTCATACAAACAAGAAGGTGAAACAGAAGTTATCGTTCACAAATACGATTCAACTTTAGTAACTGGTGCTTGTGTGAAAGTATCTGACAACGGTCAAGGCGTGAAAAACGTTTCTACTTGGTCTCCAAGAAACCCAATCTAATTTATTTTTAGAAGGTTAGTTTTATGAAAAAAGTAACAGTAGCATTAGCACTTATGATGTCTATCGGCTTAACCGGTTGTGCAAACACTGATATTTTTAGCGGTGATGTGTATGAAGCTGGACAAGCAAAAGAAGCGCGTTCAATTAGCTATGGTACTATTGTTTCTGTTCGTCCTGTTAAAATCCAAGCGGATAATCCAGGTGTAATCGGTACAGTTGGTGGTGGTGCTTTAGGTGGTATCGCAGGTAGTACAATTGGCGGTGGCACTGGACAAGCAATTGCAACTGCAGTAGGTGCAATTGGTGGGGCGATTATTGGTAGCAAAGCTGAAGAGAAAATGAGCCAAGTTAATGGTGCAGAGCTTGTTATCAGAAAAGATAATAGAGAAGAGATCGTTGTGGTTCAAAAAGCGGATCCTAGCTTTAAAGCAGGTCGTCGCGTAAGAATCGTTGGCGGTTCATCATTAAATGTTTCTGTTATCAACTAACTTAAACGAAAAAATAGAAAAAAGCGAGCCATAATAAGGTTCGCTTTTTTTATGTTTTAAATCAAAAGAAAGTGCGGTTGTTTTTTGCTTGAAAGTCAAAAATATGATACAACTATCAACCGTTATTTCACATCAACAATAGGAAGCAAAATGTCAAATTTACAACAAGTTATTGAAGCTGCATTTGAAAAACGTGCGGAAATTACCCCTAAAACAGTTGATGCACAAACTCGTGCAGCAATCGAAGAAGTGATCGAAGGATTAGATAGCGGTAAATACCGTGTTGCAGAAAA
>CAKQTN010000211.1:0-2298 GCA_934276625.1 uncultured Haemophilus sp. | reverse complement strand
CAAGATGAACGAGAATACCTTTCCTTACGGAGTTTGTTGTCATTACCGACTGAAGATTTTCATTTATTAAGCCGAGGTGTGGAAATCAATCATTTTTTGAAAACTCACCAATTCTGCGGAAAATGCGGTCAAAAAGCGGAACAAACTCACGATGAGCTTGCGGTTCAATGCACAAGTTGCGGTTATCGTATTTATCCGGTTATTTGCCCTTCGATTATTGTCGCTGTTCGTCGTGGTACAGAGATTTTATTAGCCAACCATAAACGCCATTACACGCCTGGCAAAGCAGGTATTTACACCACGCTAGCCGGTTTTGTGGAAGTGGGTGAAACCTTTGAAGATGCCGTTCGTCGCGAAGTCTTTGAAGAAACTGGCATTCGCATTAAAAATATTCGCTATTTCGGTAGTCAACCTTGGGCATTCCCGAATTCACAAATGGTGGGCTTTTTAGCCGATTACGACAGTGGAGAAATTCAACTGCAAGAAACAGAACTGCATGATGCACAATGGTTTTCTAGCGCTGCCCCCTTGCCAGAATTACCGCCAACAGGTACTATCGCACTCAAATTAATTAATGCTACGCTTGAGCTTTGCAAAGCGGAACAAAATAAATAAAGGAAAGCCCATGTCTGAATTAAAAAATGATCGTTATTTAAAAGCCTTATTACGTGAACCAGTGGATATGACACCCGTATGGATGATGCGCCAAGCGGGACGCTATTTGCCTGAATATAAAGCAACACGCGCAGAAGCGGGCGATTTTATGTCTCTTTGCCGCAATGCGGATTTAGCTTGTGAAGTCACCTTACAGCCACTTCGTCGCTATGCTTTAGATGCGGCTATTTTATTTTCAGATATTCTGACTATTCCTGATGCGATGGGCTTAGGATTAAGTTTTGGTGCAGGTGAAGGCCCGAAATTTGCTCATCCAATTGAAAACAAAAGTGCGGTCGAAAATTTACCGATTCCTGACCCTGAAGGCGAACTTCAATATGTGATGAATGCTGTTCGCACAATTCGTCGCGAACTAAAAGGCGAAGTGCCACTGATTGGTTTCTCTGGTAGCCCGTGGACACTGGCAACTTATATGGTTGAAGGTGGTAGCAGCAAAACCTTCAATAAAATCAAAAAAATGATGTATGCCGAACCGCAAACTTTGCATCTTTTATTAGATAAAGTAGCGGATTCCGTGATTTTATACCTAAACGCACAAATCAAAGCAGGTGCACAAGCGGTCATGGTGTTTGATACTTGGGGCGGTGTATTAGGTCATCGTGAATATTTAGACTTCTCTCTGCAATATATGCACAAAATCGTCGATGGTTTAATTCGTGAACACGATGGCCGTAAAGTACCGGTAACCTTATTTACTAAAGGCGGCGGGTTATGGTTAGAAGCCATGGCTAATACAGGCTGTGATGCGCTAGGATTAGACTGGACAGTTAATTTGGCTGATGCAAAAGCGCGTGTGGGTCATAAAGTGGCACTACAAGGCAATATGGATCCAAGTGTGTTATATGCACCAGCAGAGCGTATTGAGCAAGAAGTGCAGTCAATTTTAGCTGATTTTGGACAAGGCAGCGGCCATGTATTTAACTTAGGCCATGGAATCCACCAAGATGTGCCAGAAAGTGCACCAAAAATCTTCGTGGATGCCATTCATGAGTTCTCAAAAGCCTATCATAAATAAGCGAGAAAAAAATGCGAAATCCAATTCACAAGCGCCTCGAAAATGTTGAAAGCTGGCAACATCTGACCTTTATGGCTTGCTTATGCGAACGCATGGCACCGAACTTTGCCCTGTTTTGTCAAATGACCGAACAGGAGCAAGCAGAAAAGACCTATCACAACATTTTAAATTTAGTGTGGGAATTTCTAACGGTTAAAGGGGCGAAAATCAATTTCGAAAACCAATTAGAGAAGCTCGAAGAAATTATTCCTGATGTGAATGATTACGACTTCTTTGGTGTGGTACCCGCTCTCGATGCTTGTGAAGCGTTAGGTGAATTATTGCATGCTATTATTGCAGGCGAAACATTAGAAAAAGCGATTCAAATCAGCCAAATTTCGTTAGGTACGGTTTGTTCTTTATTAGAAACACAAGAAAATCGTGATCTTTCTGAAAGCGAACTAAAAAGCCGTGAAGAAATTGAAGAAGAACTTGACCTTCAATGGCAAATCTATCGCTTACTCAAAGACTGTGAAAAACGCGATGTAGACCTGATTTTATCCCTCCGGAACGAGATCAAACAGGAGGGAATCTCCAATATTGGTATAAAAATTGAGCAATAACGTGAG
>CAKQTN010000210.1:0-2312 GCA_934276625.1 uncultured Haemophilus sp. | reverse complement strand
AAAAACAAAGGGCAGACATTTGTCTACCCTACATTTGAATAATTATTTGCGACCTAATGCAGGAGCGACTTTATCCAATACACCGTTAATGTATTTATGGCTTTCATCTGCACCAAACACTTTCGCTACTTCAATCGCCTCGTTAATCGCCACTTTATACGGCACATCTGGCTCAAATTGAAGTTCATAAACCGCTAAACGTAAAATCGCTTTTTCAATAGGATCTAATTCATCCAACGCGCGATCTAAATAATGGCTCATTGAAAAATCAACGGCTTCTACATTCGCAACAGTTTGACGGAAAAGGCGGCTAAAATAAGGTTTATCCACACCTTTTAAATCTTGATCCACAACGAACGTGAGTTCCACTTGTTCTGGTGCGTTACCAGAAATCGCCCAAGAATATAATGCTTGGACTGCACATTCTCTCGCTCTACGACGTGGCGATACTTTTTTTACAGGTTCTTTTTTCTCTGTCATTGGAATTATGCCGCATCAATTTGTTGTAAAAGGTTCACCATTTCAAGTGCAGTTAATGCTGCTTCAGCGCCTTTGTTACCTGCTTTAGTACCTGCGCGTTCAATAGCTTGTTCAATGTTTTCAGTCGTTAAAACACCAAATGCCACTGGAATTTCAGCTTGCATTGCTACTTGACCTAAACCGCTGCTTGCTTCACCCGCTACATATTCAAAGTGAGCTGTACCACCACGGATTACTGTACCTAGTGCCACGATTGCATCAAATTTTTTGCTTTCAGCTAAACGACGTGCTACTAATGGAAGTTCATACGCACCTGGTGCACGAACGATTGTAATATTCTCATCTTTCACTTGGCCGATACGTTTTAATGCATCTACCGCACCTTCTAATAAACTTTCATTAATAAAACTGTTAAAACGAGCAATCACCACTGCTATTTTAGCATTTGGCGCCGCTACCGCACCTTCTAAAACTTTCATACTTTTTCCTAATCTGAATGAACAATAAATTTGACGGTGGATTTTAGCATAAAAAGAAACCCTGTGGAAATAATCCGACAGGGTTTTCTATGAGTGGAAAAGAACTTACTTCTCGAGTTTTAACGGTTCAATTTTCCAGATATTTTTCGCATATTCAAGAATTGTACGGTCTGATGAGAAGAAGCCCATGTTCACCATATTTTGAATGGTACTTGCTATCCACACATCACGATCTTGATATTTTTTATCTACTGCTTTTTGCGCTTCCACATAACTGCGGAAATCAGCAAAAGATTGATAATAATCGTGGTATTGTAAACCTTGAATGAGAGAGTGATAACGGTTCGGTTCTTCCGGCGAGAAATCACCACGGATAATTTGGTCAATAACTTCACGTAATTGCTCGTCATTTTGATAATAATCAAACGGACGATAACCTTCGCGACGTAATGCTTCCACTTGTTCAACCGTATTACCAAAGATAAAGATGTGGTCTTCACCAACATTATCTAAAATCTCAACGTTCGCACCATCAAGCGTACCCAATGTTAACGCACCATTTAAGGCAAATTTCATGTTACTGGTACCTGATGCTTCTGTTCCTGCAAGAGAGATTTGCTCAGAAATATCTGCAGCAGGAATGATTAATTGTGCAAGACTTACGCTGTAGTTCGGGATAAATACAACTTTTAAACGATCTTTTAAGCGCTCATCGTTATTGATGACATTCGCGACATCGTTAATTAAACGAATGGTTTGTTTTGCCGCATAGTAAGCCGAAGCCGCTTTACCCGCTAAAATAAATACACGTGGCTGCCAATCTTTTTCTGGGTGAGCCAACATTTCGTTGTAACGAGCAATAATGTGTAACACATTAAGCATTTGACGTTTGTATTCGTGAATACGTTTTACTTGTACGTCAAATAATGCGTGTGGATCTAAATCGATGTTAAGTGTTTTCTTCACATATTGTGCTAATTTCACTTTGTTATCGTATTTGATATCTGCGACAGCACGCTTAAATTCACCTTTATCTGCAAACGCTTTAAGTTTTTCAATTTGGCTTAAATCGCAACGCCATTCAGAACCAATGTATTGATCAAATAAAGCCGCTAATTTCGGGTTCGCTACTGCAAGCCAACGACGCGGTGTCACACCGTTTGTTACGTTGGTAAAACGTTCTGGATAGATACGCGCAAAATCAGCAAAGGTTGATGTCATCATAAGATCTGAATGAATTGCCGCAACACCGTTCACTTTATGTGAACCGACAACAGACAACCATCCCATGCGCACTTTACGTTGATATCCTTCTTCGATAAGTGAAACGCGACGGATAAAGTCCATATCAGT
>CAKQTN010000209.1:0-2317 GCA_934276625.1 uncultured Haemophilus sp. | reverse complement strand
CCGGAAAGTTTTAATAAGTATTACATCACCGCAGCAAATGGTACCTCTGTTCCATTAAGCAGCTTGGTGACGGCTACATTGGAACCGCAACCAAGTACATTGCCTCGTTTCAGCCAGTTAAACTCTGCGGTGATTAGTGCTGTACCGATGCCAGGTACTTCAATTGGTGATGCGATCCAATGGTTACAGGACAATGCGAAAAATACTTTACCACAGGGTTATAACTATGACTTTAAAGGTGAAGCGCGTCAGTTAGTACAAGAAGGTAATGCACTTGCTGTAACGTTCTTACTTGCGGTAGTGATTATTTTCTTAGTCTTGGCAATTCAGTTTGAATCAATTCGCGATCCAATCGTGATTATGATTTCTGTGCCGTTAGCTGTAAGTGGTGCGTTATTAGCCTTAAATGCTTTCGGATTTATTGGTATTGCAGGGACAACGCTAAATATCTACTCACAGGTTGGTTTGATTACCTTAGTTGGTCTTATCACAAAACACGGTATTTTAATGTGTGAAGTAGCGAAAGAAGAGCAGTTAAATCATGGTAAAACGCGTGTTGAAGCGATTACCGAAGCGGCTAAAGTACGTTTACGTCCAATTCTGATGACAACCGCAGCGATGATTGCAGGTCTTGTACCGTTGCTTTATGCAACAGGTGCAGGTGCGGTATCTCGTTTCAGTATTGGTATCGTTATCGTGGCAGGTTTGGCAATCGGTACATTGTTTACCTTGTTCGTGTTGCCAGTGATTTATTCTTACATTGCAAGCGAACACAAACCGTTACCAGTGTTTGATGAAAATGTAAAACCAATTGAAGGTCACATTAACGAACAACATTAATTGAAAATACGATAAAAACAAACCGCACTTTGATTTTTCAAGTGCGGTTTTCTTTGAGAGATTAAAAAAGCGAACATCATGTTCGCTTTTTATTTGTAAAGTGCGGTCAATTTTTTGACTATTTTAGTTAGCCATTTTTATTTTTTGCCGCTTTATAAAGCTCCATTGCTTCTGGTAATAAGCGTTGTAAGTTTTCTTGACGGGATTCATCACTCGGGTGAGTAGAAGCTAACACATCAAGTGCGCCTTTAGAACCACCAGAGGCTTTAGCCATTTTTTGCCATAAGCCAGGCGCGACTTGTGGATTATAACCCGAGCGAGCCATTAACATGAGACCCACTTCATCGGCTTCAGTTTCAGCGCTACGCGAGTAAGGCTTATCTAAAGCAAAGTCTTTAGTAAGTGTCACTAAATCAGTCACATCGGCTCCAACGACAACAGAGAGCGCTGTCCCTCCAATAGCACCAGCAATGGCACTCATGGTGCCGAAGTTGGCTTTGGCTTTACCGTGTTCTTTTAAGGCATGTGCCATTTCATGTCCCATTACAACGGCGATTTCATTATCGTTTAGTTGTAAGGTATCCACTAAACCTGTATAGAAAGCCATTTTCCCGCCAGGCATAGCCCAAGCATTGAGCTCTTTAGATTTAATGACATTGATTTGCCAATTAAACTCCAAGCCTGTCTCATTCTGTTGGTTAGCATAAGGCACCATTTTATTAAAGACATGATGAATACGTCTTGCGGTATTTGATGTGGTATCAATCGCACCTTGTGAGCGAATTTTCCCCATTTCTTGTGTGTAGCTACTTGCTGCTTCTTGATTGATTGAGGCAGAATCCGCACAAGACGTGATAACCGCCCCTGCTAATACAGCAAAAGCAAAACTTTTGAGTTGTTTTTTCATAAATTATCCTTTTGTTGAGATGGCTGATTATATGAATTTATTGCGTTTTGTCGATACAAAAAGATTGTCTTTTAAATTTGCACTACTATAATAGTGCAAATTTTTATTTTAGGACTTAACGATGACAATAAAAAAATCTCCTTCTTTATTAGGCGGCGCCATGATTATTGCGGGTACCGCGATTGGTGCAGGTATGCTCGCTAATCCAACTTCGACGGCGGGCGTATGGTTTATCGGCTCTATTCTGGCTTTGGTTTACACCTGGTTTTGTATGACCACATCAGGTTTGATGATCTTAGAAGCCAACTTACATTATCCTACCGGCTCAAGCTTTGACACCATCGTGAAAGATTTGTTAGGAAAAGGTTGGAATATTATCAATGGTCTTTCCGTTGCTTTCGTGTTGTATATTTTAACCTATGCCTATATCACCTCTGGCGGCGGTATTACACAAAACTTGCTCAATCAAGCCTTGGGTTCCGCTGAAAGTGCGGTCGATATTGGACGTACTTCTGGTTCCTTGATTTTCTGTTTTATTCTTGCAGCTTTCGTCTGGCTTTCTACTAAAGC
>CAKQTN010000208.1:0-2322 GCA_934276625.1 uncultured Haemophilus sp. | reverse complement strand
ACGTTGTGTATCCATCAAACACAAACGCACTTTAGAACTGGTATCTTCTTGTTCTGTTAGGGTATTTAAGGCTTCATTGAAAGCTTCATCTTGCGTACCGTTTAAAATCACGCGACTTAATTTTTCTAAATCCGCATAAACGTTTTCGATAACATCGGCTAATTGCTCAATTTTGGTCTCAAATAAGTCGAGTAAGACTTCATACGCATTGCATTCCAATAAGCGTTGGCTACGGGAACGCATACGATATAAACGGAATGCCGGTAATTCACGATCACGCAGGGTGAATAAACGACCATCACGAATAGTAAATGCTACGCTTGCGAGGTCAGCGTAGTTTTCTTCGTCTTCACAATAGAAGAATGAGTGCAAGTGCAAGCCATCTTCGTCTTCGAAGAAACGTGCGGACGCTTCGATATCTTCCAATTCGAGGAATGAGGCGAGACTTTGTCCTAAGCCTTCTTGCAACATTTCACGTTCTTCCCCTGTCGGCTCCAGCAAATCTAACCAAATGGCAGAGCTGAGATCGGCTGGTTCGTCATCAATACGAAGCAAGCGGGAATCGTTAATGGCAAAAGCGTTAATCATTGGTCATACTCCTTTTGGGATTATGAAGATCCAACTGTGAACAAAAAAAGATCAAACGAAATTGGCACTAGAGAAAAGTGCGGTCAAATTTTTGTATGTTTTAAAAATGGGTTTCGTTCGATAAAAGATGCCGAAGAAAGGTAAATTGATTACCAGCGAACTCTCGCTGATAAGAGGCGAGAGTCTAAAGCGATATTCGGTATCGACTATGACTGTCCAAAGTGTGTGTCCTTCTCGTTAAAAAATCGGGCGAATGTTACGCTTGAAAGGCGCTTTCGTCAAGTATTATTGAAAAGGACACGGTACTTTTAATTAATTAGTATATTGATTAATTGCGTTAGTAACTTCTTGATCTTGATAAATATTATTAACAATATCTTTGAAGGTTTCGCCTAACACTTTTTGAATTTCATCATTGCTCGCATTAAATGCACCAGATTGTGAACGGGTCGCATTAAAGGTTTTGTTGTATTGTCCGCGTGGACCTTGTACATAAACAACTGCTTGAATTTTACTGTTCAAGGTATAACGTAAATTACCTTGATCTACGTGAGTGTTGAATTCTTTCACTTCAACGGTTACACCAGCATTTGCATTATTAGCTTGTCCAATGCGGAAACCTTTGCTGACTAAATTTTGTTGCATTACTTGTTGGAAAAGTTGAGTGACGCTTGGTGAGGCATTTAATTTAATCAGCTCACCTGATTTAGTATAAGTTGCAATTTCTTGTTGTGGACGAGAATCGCGAGTATTGACTGTTACCACTGCTGATTGGTTAATATTCATTGATGCAGTTGGCGATTGAGGGGTAAAAGTTAAGGTATTAGATTGCGCTTGGCAACCCGCTAAAAATAATGTCGCAGCCGCCAATGTCATTGTTGATAATGCTTTGATTTTGTTTGTTACTTTCATAATTTCCTCATTGAATTAGGTTAATTTGTGTTATTCTTACAAACTTAACGCTGAATGTATAGCAAAAAGTTAGGGAGTTTATTTATGTCAAAACAGCAAGAATTATTAGAGAGAATTCAAGCCGAGTTTCAACCGCACTTTGCCACCGTGGAAAATGAAAGCCATATGCACAGTTCCGGTCGTGGAGCTAATTCTCATTTTAAATTAGTGATTGTCAGCGATGCTTTTGAAGGCATGCGCAAAGTGCAACGTCACCAAAAACTTTACCAACTTTTTGCCGATGATTTAAAAAATGGCATTCACGCATTAGCGCTTCATCTTTATACAAAAAGCGAATGGGAGAGCCTAGGTGAAGCATTTCCAAAATCACCAAATTGTCTTGGTGTTGGACAGTAAGTATTTCCTTACGTTCCCTATATTAGATTTTCATAAGAAGAGAGAAGGTAAGAGACATTCTCTCTTTTTTAATTTCTATTTATTTTTAACTCCTAATAAGTATAAGCCTAAAAGATTCACAAATATTTCACAAAAAGTAAGGGTGTAAAGTGGAATAAAAGCCCATTTTTCGATAGAATAAGGCGCTTTTAATTTTCGAATTTCAATTTCTGGATGTGTGAGTAATTCCTTACTCGTCGAGGAATTAAACAGATTTGAGTTTTTAAATTTATGTGTCAGTTAATAATGCTTTGATCTTAAAGTGTTTTCTGTCACGCTCAATCGCGAGATTGTTTTTAGGGTGTATGCCTTAATCGCAATCGTGTTTTTAACCTAGAAAAGTAGTGCAAACAGTATGATTACAATCAAAAAAGGCTTGGATCTTCC
>CAKQTN010000207.1:0-2332 GCA_934276625.1 uncultured Haemophilus sp. | reverse complement strand
CCTTATATCAAGATTATTCCGCAAATTCCGATACGAGATAAAACACATTTATTCGAGTATTTGTATGAAGTGGAAGCGAAAAAAGGTGAAGGGATTGTATTACGTAATCCTAATGCGCCTTACGAAAGAAAACGCAGTACACAAATTTTAAAGTTAAAAAGCACTTATGATGAAGAATGCACCGTGATAGCACATCACAAAGGGAAAGGACAATTTGAGAATATACTCGGATCGCTCACCTGTGAAAATCATCGTGGAAAATTCAAAATCGGTTCAGGATTTAATCTGAGTGAGCGCGAAAATCCACCGCCTATTGGTAGCACGATTACCTACAAATATCGTGGATTAACTAATTCTGGAAAACCTCGTTTTGCCACTTATTGGCGAGAGAAAAAATAAGAGCGGTCAAAAACATCGCTATTTTTGACCGCTCTTTATATTTGATAACTCAATTATAGGTGTTGATTAATAAACGCCGCTAATTGATTTTTTGGTAACGCACCGACTTGTGTTGCAACAAGTTGGCCATTTTTGAAAAGTAGTAAAGTTGGGATACTACGTACACCAAATTGACCTGCCACTAATTGGTTGTCATCTACGTTGATTTTAACGATTTTTGCTTTACCTGCAAATTCAGGTGCGATTTCATCTAAAATTGGCGCAATCATTTTGCAAGGACCACACCATGGTGCCCAGAAATCTACTAATACAGGGATATCAGATTGCACAACGGTTGTTTCAAAATCTGCATCATTAATATGTAATACTTCGCTCATTTTTGTTTCCTTATTTAATAAGGTGCTGACAAATCAACACCTACGTTAATTAATGTTGTGCATAATAACACAAGGTATATTGGATTGCACAGATTAGTCCGATTGATAAAAACTAATTACTTAAGCTGTGCAAATGCCTGTAATAAATCGGCTTTGATGTCTTCTACATCTTCTAAGCCAACAGAAAAACGCAATAATGTGTTTGTAATACCACGAGCGACGCGTTCTGCTTCTGGAATATCCATATGGGTTTGGGTTGCTGGATAGGTAATAAAGCTTTCTGTTCCCCCTAAGCTTTCAGCAAAGGTAACCAATTTGATTGATTTTAAGAACGTATTGACCCAATTTTCATCTTTCAAACGGAAAGAAAGCATACCGCCTTTATTTGGATATAATACGCTATCAATTTGTGGCTGTTCACGTAAAAATTCTGCAATTTCCTTCGCATTATCTTGATGGCGTTTCATTCGTAATGAAAGGGTTTTCATACCACGCACGGTTAACCAAGAATCAAATGGCGAAAGTACTGCGCCTGCACCATTTTGAATATAAGCGATACGATCACAAAGCTCTTGCCCTTTTGCAATAATCAAGCCCACCAAGCTATCATTATGACCCGCAATATATTTTGTACCGCTATGAATGACAATATCTGCGCCTAAATCTAATGGACGAGATAGCACAGGAGTTAAGAAGGTATTATCCACAATCATTAATAAATTGTGCTTTTTCGCTAATTTCGCAATTTCTGCTACATCACACTCTTCCATTAATGGATTTGATGGGGTTTCAATAAAAATCGCTTTTGTATTCGCTGTAATCGCAGCTTCAATTTCAGCTAAAGAAGCAGTATTCACATAAACGGGTTTTACACTGTTGTTATTTTTATAGGCAAAATCCAATAAACGATAAGTCCCACCATATACATCACTTGACACAATCCATTCATCAGGGCCTTTAAATAGGTTCATCAGCACTTGAATTGCTGCCATGCCGGAGGAAAAGGCAAAACCACGATCACCATTTTCTAATTTTGCTATGGTATCTTCCAAAACACTACGCGTTGGATTTTTCGTACGCGTATAATCAAACCCAGTACTTTCCCCAATCCCGTGGTGGCCATAAGCCGTTGAAAGATAAATAGGCGTAGAAACTGCACCAGTGCGCTCATCACTGCGATTTCCCGCTTGAGCTAATAATGTATCGATAGAATATTGTTGTGTCATAATTTACCTCTAAAACATGCAAAAATTTGACCGCGCTTTTCTTGATTTAATGGCGAACAAAACGCTCCAATTTTGTCACAAACCCAATCACGATAAAAGTAGAAATTGAAAACTAAGCTAAAATTATATTCTTGTGTCAAATTTTGCTGTAATTTCAACCGAAACGAAGATTTTTTCAACATTTGAATTTTTTTTTCAGATCTTCGATTGACAGAATTTCAAATTCCCGTAAAATGCACCGCACTAACAGCGTATGCGGGAATAGCTCAGTTGGTAGAGCACGACCTTGCCAAGGTCGGGGTCGCGAGTTCGAGCCTCGTTTCCCGCTCC
>CAKQTN010000206.1:0-2349 GCA_934276625.1 uncultured Haemophilus sp. | reverse complement strand
ATCTGCACCAAAATAGCCAACGCCAACAACACCATATCGCATCATAATAAACTCCTTATTTTTTCACTGAGATTTGTTTTTCCGTTACCATGGATTGCTTCGCTGCTTCTGCAACTTCGATGGCTTCAGTTAAACATAGACTTAATGGGCTGGTTTTTCCTTGCGTTAAGTGCTCCACCACGCTTTGTACTTCGATTTCAGCGGCTCGGCTTAACCAAAGTTGGCAAGGTGCGTGGGTGACATTATATTGCTGTGTGCCTTTGGCACTTTCGCGTAAAGATAAATCAGCCTCAAATTCATCAAATAAATCAACGTGTTCTATTTTTCCATCTAGATAATTAAATGTGACACTTGAGGTAAAGAAATTGACTTCAATCACACCATTTTCACCATGAATTTGAATGCCCCATTGGTGTAATCGATAAGCCGTGCCCATTTCGAGCGAACCTAATACGCCATTTTTAAAACGTAATAGCAACTGCAACACATCACGGCTGTCTGGCGTATCGTGATGCGCTTGGTTAGCCGCTTGAGCAAAGACCGCATCAATATCTCCTAGTAACCAACAGAGTAAATCCAGTTCATGAATGAGGTGGAAAAGCTCGCCGCCCGTAAGATTGGCATCTAATTTCCACCATTCTTTGTTTGGCAGATTTTCAATCCAACGCTGACGCATAGCTCGTGCGACCGTAATTCTGCCTAATTTCCCTTGTTCTAAAGCCACTTTGACTTTCAACATGCCTGGTAACGTACGTTCTAGATGACCCACAAAAATGAATTTGCCTTTTTCTTCGGCAAGACGGCGTAAATGTTGGCCTTGGGAAGAACTTAAGGTAAAAGGTGTTTCAATAAAGACATGACAGCCGGCATTTAACGCCAAAATAGCCGGAGAATAATGAGCATAGTTTGGTGTGGCGATGACCACTAAATCAGGTTTGGTTTCAGCTAACATTTCTTCCACACTAAAAAAGGCTTGGCTGCCGTATTGATCTGCAAGTTTTTGTGCAAGAGAAGGGTTGATATCGGTCACCGCAATTAAGTTTGCTTGGGCTTTATCAAATGCTGAAGCCAACTGAACGCCAAAAAAGCCGCAGCCGATTAAGGCAATGTTTAATCCATTAGTTTGCATCATGCCCTCCTTGTTGTAAGCGTTGGCGAATACTTTGGAAATATTGCAAGATCGCGCGTTGCATCCGTACCAAATCATGTGCTTCTACCGCATCAATTAATTCACGGTGTTGTATGGCTAATTTTTCAGGCGAAAGTATTGGTGGCGGTAAGCCTTTTTCTACTTGCTGATAAATTTGCCAAAACGCATCTAAATATTGAATCAGTAACGGGTTATTTAATGGCTCATAAAGTTTTAAATGAATGTGGTATTCATCTTTAGGTGAAAATTTTTGCTCACGGGCATTTTTTTCCATATTGGCCACTGATTTTTGCAAAAGTGCGGTCTGTTCTTGGCTAATTTTTCCCAACACCATAGGGGCAAAACCGTATTCCAAAATTTCCCGAATATCCAAAATATTAATCAGCTGATTATGATCATTATGCAAATTCAGTTGAGTGTGAAAACCTAGTCCGCGAATCATTGGTACAAGAGAGGATTCACTCACAAAGGTGCCGACGCCATGGCGAATATCTAAAATATGTAGCGCCTCTAAAGATTTAATGGCTTCACGCAAACTGGAACGGCTCACTCCGAGCTGTTCAATCAGCTCATTTTCTGTTGGCATCAAATCGCCAGATTTAAGATTTTGTTTAATGATGAGCGATTTGATTTTATCCTGCAAAACGAGACTTGCTTCTTTTTTACTTGTTTTTTTCATTTCTGTTCTCATTTCTAATCTATTTTCTGAATTTGTGATCCAGCTCTCATTCTCTCTAATTGACATAAGACATCATACGTCTTATCTTTATTTATGCAAGCAGAAATTAGCAGTGATTTTAAATTCTGTGATCTATACCACAAAATTCTCAAATACAAGGAAGGGAGGTTGTTATGGCAACATCATTACCATGGTATAAAGAAGTCAGTCCTACGCAAAAGAAAGCGTTATTTGCGGCTTGGTTAGGTTATGTTTTTGATGGCTTCGATTATATGCTTATCACTTATGTGCTTTTGGATATTCAAAAGGAATTCGCCATGAGCACAACGGAAACATCCACATTATTACTTGCAGCGTTCGTCGCACGTCCATTAGGTGGGGCGATTTTTGGTAGTTTTGCCGATAAATATGGTCGTCGTTTGGCGATGATTGTTTCCATTATTACGTATTCCGTTGGCACATTCTTGTGCGGTTTATCCACCAGTTATATTTGGCTTTTCATCTTCCGTATGATTATCGG
>CAKQTN010000205.1:0-2371 GCA_934276625.1 uncultured Haemophilus sp. | reverse complement strand
GACCAAGGTGGACGTATAGCATTAATACCTTGAATTTTAGCGCTTTCAGAATGTAACGATTGCAAAAACTGCCCACGTAATAACTGTCTGCGAGAAGGGTTCT
This sequence comes from uncultured Haemophilus sp., assembly GCA_934276625.1. Taxonomy (GTDB): domain Bacteria; phylum Pseudomonadota; class Gammaproteobacteria; order Enterobacterales; family Pasteurellaceae; genus Haemophilus_D. The sequence continues at coordinate 2,268 of CAKQTN010000205.1, read as the reverse complement.
CAATCGCCATATTTTTCTTTAAAATTCGGTATTTTCAGAGGGTGCATTATCTAGTTCTAATGATAAAATAGTAACTACCTAAAAGGAGTAATTTTAAAAAAATATACACTTTTATTGAGTTAGATCAAGGATATTTTTAAAATATGTTATTAATGTAAATAAATTGTTAAGAAATAAGTGAAAATGATTATTAAAAAGGGCGGAAAGCCCGCCCTTAAAAATATTTAAAACATTATGCGTTTTTGGTTGGGTAATCCCACCAAATATCGAATAATTCGCTGATTTCGATTTGTTGCAATTTATTCTCTTCTAACCATTTTTGTACTAATTGGCGATGGCTTTCATCACATTTGCCGATTTTCTCTAAGCAAACTAAGCCTTCCCAATGTAAATAGCCGCTACCTTCATAAGCTAAGCCGTTTGGTTGAATCACTTCAGCAATAAAACGATCAACGGTTTCATCGATAGTTTCGATGCTGGTTCCTTCAGCAAATTGCCAATTCACTAAAAAGCCTAATTCTTGGAATTCAGCTAAGTGAAGTTTTTTACGTTGACGTTGATTACGAGTTTTCATTTTCAATGTTCTCCTATGTTAAGGTAATGGGGTATAGTCATCGTCTCGATGATTATTTTTTCTTAAAGTATAAATCCCACACACCGTGACCTAAACGATGGCCACGCGCCTCAAATTTTGTGAGAGGGCGGAAATCAGGACGTGGAATATAATCTTGTTCGGCAGTATTGACTAAATTTTCATTAGCTGAAAGAACCTCGAGCATTTGTTCCGCATAGTTCTCCCAGTCCGTAGCCATATGAATAAAGCCATTGGGTTGTAATTTTTGGACGACTTGCTCTACAAAGTGTGGTTGAACAATACGGCGTTTATGATGTTTTGTTTTATGCCAAGGGTCTGGGAAGAAAAGCTGTAAACCGCCCAATTCGCCGTCTTTCACACAATCACGTAAAATTTCAGTGGCATCATGGCAAATCACGCGAAGGTTTTTCACGCCTTTTTCTACCGCATAAGCAATACAGGCACCCACACCAGGCGTGTGCACTTCAATACCGAGATAATTTTTATCAGGATTCGCGTCAGCCATATCCACTAAAGATTTCCCCATCCCGAAGCCAATTTCTAATATAATGGGATTCGTATTGCCATAAATCGCGGCAAAATCAAAAGGAGCGTTTTGATAATCTAATCCAAGATCAGCCCAGTGATCGTTCATCATATTTTTTTGAAAATCACTTAAGCGACCTGTCCGCAACACAAAGCTACGAACTTTACGTTTATAACGACCATCTTCTGTAAATTCAGCCGTTTCAACGGTTTTACGTTTTTGATCAGCAAAGGTTTTTTGCTCTTCTGTCATGGTTTTTATTCGCTCAATTAAAATTGGCGGCGATTATACACTAAAAGGCAAGGTTGTGGGATTTTTCCACCTAATTCCCGTATAATAGCGAAAATTTTTAATTGTTTTTTGTTATGAATATTGTCCGAGTTGCATTAGCCGTACCGCTCCCCCGATTTTTTGATTATCTCTATTCGCCCGACTTGACGCCAATTGTTGGTGGACGAGTGTTGGTGCCTTTTGGTTCGCAAAAACGAGTCGGGATCGTGGTGGATTTGCCCGCTTCTTCGGATGTCGCAAAAGAGAAGCTAAAACCGATTATTGATGTGCTTGATACAGAATCTCTCTTTAATTCCACAACTTGGGATTGGTTAGCTTGGTCCGCTAATTATTATCGTGCTGCCTTAGGCGATGTGTTGTTTCAAGCGTTGCCAGTCAAACTTCGTAATGGAGAAAGTGCGGTTAAAAATGACCGCACTTTTTGGCGTATTACGGGCCTTGGAAAACAAGCGTTAGAATCGGGTGAATTAAAACGCGCCAAAAAACAAATTGAAGCCTTAAATTTATTGCTAACGCAAGATTTAGAAAAAGGTAACAATGAGATCAGTTCCGCAATTTGGTCAGCCCTTAAGGGCAAAGATTATGTGGAAGAGATTATTGTGTCTACTGAACAAAAAAGTTGGCAGCAAGCTCTAGGGGATAATCCTTTAGTTAATCTTGATAACCGATTAACCTTAAACAAGCAACAAGCCCTTGCATTTAGCCAGTTGCTTTTCCAAGAAGGCTTTAATGTGTGGTTGTTAGAGGGCGTGACCGGTTCAGGTAAGACTGAAATCTATCTGCAATATATTGAAGAAGTCTTAAAGAAAGGCAAACAGGTTTTAGTGCTTGTTCCTGAAATTGGGCTTACCCCTCA
>CAKQTN010000204.1:0-2375 GCA_934276625.1 uncultured Haemophilus sp. | reverse complement strand
TGCTTCTCCCATATAAATATCAAAGCGGTGATTTTTGGTTTCACGACTAACATGGGGCGCTTTTTGCGCTAAAAATTCCGCATAGTCAGGACGTTTTACCACCACACGTTTACGGGCTAATTGTAACGCAGGTGTCAAGAGTTCATCGGCATCCAAATCGGCACCAACCAAATGTTGGAATACACGCATTTCTTTTTTGACTAGGGCGGATTTTTGCTTGTGCGGATACATTGGATCTAAATACACCACATCGGCACTATCGATTTGTGGATTAAGTTCGGCAATATGATGAACATTTAGTAAGCGCATATTTTGTTGCATCATTTCACCTATTTCTGCATCCTGATAAGCGCGGTTGAGGCCATCCTGCAATAGTAAATATACTACCGGATGACGCTCCACTAAACGCACTTGGCAACCGATAGAAGCTAAAACAAACGCATCTCGACCAAGTCCTGCTGTGGCATCAATCACGCTCGGCAATTCTGCACCCTTAATACCTACAGCTTTGGCAATAGCTTCGCCACGTCCACCACCAAATTTACGACGATGCGCCATCGCACCAGCTACGAAATCTACAAACACATCGCCCAACTTGGGTTCATCCAGTTTGCGTAGGGCTAGGTGAGTTTCAGTTTGCACCAATGCAAGTGGGCTTTCAGTACAATGCTCGATACCAAGAGGGGCGCAAAGTGCGGTCAATTCTGACAATATTCCGGCTTCGGCAAGCAGTTGAATTTTTATTTTTTCACCAGCCATACGCCGCTTTCCATATGATCTGTGTAAGGGAATTGATCAAACAGCGCCGCTTTTTCAATGCGGTGGGTTTGGCTTAGGGTTTGCAAATTCTCACAAAGGGTATGTGGGTTGCAGGAAATATACAAAATACGATCGTAATTTTGCACCAGTTTTACCGTGTCAGGGTCAAGCCCTGCTCGTGGTGGATCAACAAAAATCGTATTGCATTGATAGGCTTTTAAATCAATGCCTTTTAAGCGATTAAACTCACGTACACCATTCATTGCTTGGGTAAATTCTTCTGCCGACATACGGATAATTTGCAGATTATCTATACCATTTTCCGCAATATTAAATTGTGCGGCAGCCACGGATGGCTTGGCAATTTCAGTAGCAAGCACTTTACGGAAGTTTTGTGCAAGGGTGATAGAGAAATTGCCGTTACCACAATACAGCTCTAATAAATCGCCTTGAGAACCTTGAGTGCAATCAATCGCCCATTCCAACATCTTGCAATTTACCGCTGCATTAGGTTGAGTGAAACTGTTTTCCACTTGGCGATAAACATAATTGCGCCCTTTCACCGGTAACACTTCATCGACAAAATCCTGCTCTAAACAGATTTTTTGTTTACTCGCACGACCAATCAGCTGCACATCAAAACCAAGTTGTTGTAATTCTTCTTTTAAGCGTGTAGCAGCGCTTTGCCATTCTTCCGTAAGTTGCTTGTGGTAAAGCAGGCTTACAATAATCTTATTGCTGAGCGTGCTCAAATAATCAATTTGGAACAGTTTTTTATGTAATACTTCCTGCATTTTTAACAATGGCAGTAAGGTTTTCATCATGCGATTGATCAGTTCGCTGGCAATTGGGAATTCATCCACTCGATAACGCTGCAAGGTGCTTTGATCAAACATGATGTGATAAAAATCGCCTTTATCATGCCAAATACGAAATTCCGCACGCATCCGATAATGGCTAGTCGGTGAATCAAACACGGCTATTTTTGGGGCGTTAAAGGGCTGCAAAAGTGCGGTCAGTTTTTCAGTCTTTTTTTGCAGGAGTTCGGTATATTGGGAAATGGGTAGTTGCATTGATGTTTACGTTTGAATGATAAATATCCCACAGCCCTTGGCAAGCATGGGGATTGAGTAAAAAAGCAAAAGGCAAGCTTCTGCCTGCCTTTTAAAATGTATTATTCGCCAGAATAATCTTCGCCGCCAGAAGCCGCTTCGCTCACATCACCTGATAAGGTGTAAACACGTTTTGTTGTGTTAATGCGAGTACGATATTTATTCCACGTTTTTTCGAAGAAAGTTTCCGGCGCACGTTCACCACGGCAAAAAGCAACAAATTCTTTTTCTTCTTTTGTCGTCGGCTTGCGCTCGCCTGAATCTAATGCTTTAAACGCTTGGCCATATTGCTCTAATACTTGGGATTCTTTGATTGTATAATCACCGTGACGGGAAAATCCGCGTGGGTAGTTTTTGTCGTCAAAAAAACGACGAGTAACACTGAAACTAGCAGCCATAATATCATCTCTCTTCTTTATATTTAAAAACGGCAGGCATTAAACCAATTTTTTTTTATTTTTGCAATAAACCTTTCACGGTTTCTACATAATCTTTGACGAAATC
>CAKQTN010000203.1:0-2386 GCA_934276625.1 uncultured Haemophilus sp. | reverse complement strand
ACGTGATCGGCTTTTGCTTTTGCGATTAATTCTTCTGGTGTAATGCCTAATTTATCAGCATTAAGCATGATTGGTGTGCCGTGTGCGTCATCTGCACAGACAAAATGAATTTTATTACCACGCATACGTTGGAAACGCACCCAAATATCTGCTTGAATGTGTTCTAACATATGGCCTAAATGAATGGCACCATTTGCATAAGGTAATGCACATGTGACTAAAATTTTACGAGGTTGAGTTGTCATTATTTTTCTCTTATTCTTTTTGCAAAAATTGCGAGTATGTTACCCGATTAGTGTGATTTTTTCTAGTTTAGTTATACTTTTAGCTTAACATTTGAGGGGGAAAAGGGGTAGAATATCCCTGACAAATTTACTCTACTACCTACTACTATTAAAGGAATATTATGGCAACTGCTTTTTCTGAAAATTTAACAGCAGAACAACAAGCTCAGGTTCTGCAACTTTTCCAACAATTTCAACACCCAAGTTTGCAAAAAGATTTAATCGCATTAAATACTTTGAAGAAAGTAGAAAAAGGTGGCGATGTATTGCGTATTGAATTACAACTGCCTTTTGCATGGAACACTGGCGTGGAGCAAGTGAAACAACAGCTTTCTGATGCGTTATTAAAAGCAACGGATAGCAAAGAAATCAAATGGATAGTGAATTATCAAATTGCAACGTTAAAACGTGCGAATAATCAACCCGCTGTAAAAGGTGTGAAGAACATCATTGCAGTGACTTCAGGTAAAGGCGGGGTAGGGAAATCATCCGTTTCGGTGAATCTTGCGCTTGCTTTACAAGCTCAAGGTGCTCGCGTAGGGATCTTAGATGCAGATATTTACGGCCCATCTATTCCACATATGTTAGGTGCGCCGCATCAACGCCCAACCTCACCAGATAACCAACATATCACCCCAATTAAAGCATATGGTTTATCAGCAAACTCGATTGGTTTCTTAATGGATGAAGATAATGCAACGATTTGGCGTGGTCCAATGGCAAGTAGTGCATTAAGCCAACTTTTAAATGAAACCTTATGGGATAGCTTGGATTACTTAGTGATCGATATGCCTCCAGGTACAGGTGATATCCAATTAACCCTTTCACAACAAATTCCTGTAACAGGAGCTGTAGTGGTTACCACGCCACAAGATATTGCGTTATTAGATGCCGTGAAAGGTGTATCGATGTTTGAACGTGTGTCTGTCCCCGTGTTAGGTATTGTGGAAAATATGTCTATGCATATTTGTAGCAATTGTGGCCATCACGAAGCGATTTTTGGTACCGGTGGTGCAGAAAAAATGGCACAAAAATACAATGTGAAAGTATTAGGTCAGTTACCGTTGAATATCCAAGTTCGTCAAGATTTGGATGCGGGTAAACCAACCGTGGTTGCTGCACCAGACAGTGAAATTGCAAAATCTTTCTTAGATTTAGCAGAGAAAGTATCAACTGAGCTTTACTGGCAAGGTTCTGTGATTCCAAGCGAGATTTTATTCCGCGAAGTGAAATAATCACAAAAATATCATAAAAATTAACCGCACTTTAGGTCATCCAAAGTGCGGTTATTTTTTTAGGTAAATTTGCTTATTTTAAATGATCCGCATCATTTATTTTCTCAACGTAAAAACCGTTCTCATCGTCATAATGCACAACACTAATTGAGGTGTTAATGAGCGATACCGATTTATCTTCATCGCGGTGATTTTGCCACGTTGCACCGTTTAATAACGCAAGCAATAAACGTAGAGTATGGCCATGCGACACAATAAGAATATTGCCTTGATCGTGGATCTTAATAATATCGTGCAATGCTTTCATGGCACGCTCGCCCAATTGTTCGAAGGTTTCGCCACCATTTACTTGCGCTTTGTAATTGGCAGGATCTTTAATGAGTTGCTGGAATTCAGGATGTTCTCTTAACGTATCAACAACTTTGCCTTCCCAAGAACCAAAATATTGTTCGTTTAAACCTTGGTGATGGAAAAGCGGAATATCTCGTTCACCAATAATATGAGAGGCTGTCGCGATGGTACGTTTTAATACACTAGAGTAGGCCGCAACAAAGGGAATGTTATTAAGTGCAATACCTGTTTTTTTCGCACCACTAATGCCTTCTTCGGTCAATGGGGAATCGCCATGACCTTGCATTAAACCTTCCGTATTCCAAACAGTTTTACCGTGGCGAATGAAATAAAAAGTCAGTTGTTTTTTCATTTTGCATGTCCATAAAAAAGATTAAGGAAGCCGAAACTTCCTTAATCATGATTTTAACGGGAGTAATAACCTGCCATTGAACTATATACGGCATTTTCTGCTTGAATGATGTTGTATTTCGCATTCAAGATAGAAAGTTGAGAGCTTTTCTCTGTGTTTGCCGC
>CAKQTN010000202.1:0-2409 GCA_934276625.1 uncultured Haemophilus sp. | reverse complement strand
TTGGAAGAACAATGGGATATTAAAGGCTTAGAAGAGCGTTTAGCGCAAGAGTTTGGTCTTGAGTTACCAATTGAACATTGGTTGGAAGAAAATAACAATCTTCATGAAGAAAACTTGCGTGAGCGCATTATTCAAGAAGCCGAAGATGAATACAAAGCGAAAGAAGCGCTTGCGGGTGAAGAAACCATGCGTCATTTCGAAAAAGGTGTGATGTTACAAACTCTTGATGAGCTTTGGAAAGAGCACTTGGCGGCAATGGATTATTTACGTCAAGGTATCCATTTACGTGGTTATGCGCAAAAAGATCCAAAACAAGAGTACAAAAAAGAATCTTTCCGTATGTTTACTGAAATGTTGGATTCTTTAAAACACCATGTGATTACGACACTTACTCGCGTGAAAGTACGTACGCAGGAAGAGATTGAAGAAGCGGAACGTGCACGTCAGGAAATGGCTGAACGTGAAGCATTAACACATCAAGCTGTAGATGAAAATACAGAGCAAGCTCAAAGCGAGGACTATTCTGATCGTCATATTGGGCGTAATGAACCTTGTCCTTGTGGGTCAGGTAAAAAATACAAGCATTGTCACGGCAGTAAAGCCCGATATGCTTAGTTAAGGAAAAGAGCGGTTAAATTTTTGCGTGTTTTAAAACACCGCTAAAAATGACCGCTCTTTCTACTTTTGAGATAAGGAAAAACGATGAGTAAGCCTATCATTCAAGTTGCGGCAGGGATTATTCGTAATGAATTTGGGCAGCTATATTTGACCCAGCGCTTAGAAGGGCAAGATTTTGCGCAAGCATTAGAGTTTCCTGGCGGCAAAGTTGATGCAGGTGAAACCCCTGAAGAAGCCTTAAAAAGAGAATTGGAAGAAGAGATTGGCATTCATATTTTAAATGCTGAGCTGTACGAACGTTTTCAATTTGAATATCCAACCAAAATTTTAGATTTTAGTTTTTATTTGGTCACAGAATGGATTGGCGAGCCGTTTGGTCGAGAAGGTCAGGAAGGTTTTTGGCTTGAACAAAGTGAGCTTGATGCAGGGCAATTCCCCCCAGCCAATTTAAAGCTGATTCAGCGTTTAGTGGCTGAGAGTGCTAAATAACATTTAATCAAATTTATTTATTATGATTCCAAGTATTTTTCTGAGTTTATTTTTTATTGCGACGGTGATTTTTATCGTCAATTCGCACTATCGTTGGACATATTTTTTTGCGATTGCGTTATTCGTTTTATTGTTTAGCGCTATGTTTGCAATAACCGGTCAATGGCAACGCGGATTGAATTTTGCGTCCGTACTTTTTGTGGTGTTGATGCTATTCCATCGAATGAAAATTCATTACTACAAACAGCCTTTACTCATTTCAGATTTTTGGCTTGTGACAGACTGGCGAAATTGGGAAACCCTCTTACATTATAAAGGGGCGATTTTCGGCGTGTTGGGGCTATTAGGTCTGTTGGGTTATGCTATCTTTGGCTGGTCAGATGCTGAAACTGCATCTACTGGATTTCGCGTATTTGCATCAATACTCGCTGTAACGAGCTTTGGTTTAATGTGGCATTATTCTAAAGATCCGGATGCGACAAAAGTCTGGCTAGATTCATTGCCAGATGATGGTCGAGATGTATTCTTAAACCTCCCAATGTCTTGCCGTGGCGTATTCTTTAAAGTGCCAGAATTTGAAGGTAATAGCCAAAAATTTAAAGAAAAAATGACCGCACTTTTAAGTGAAAAGGCAGAGAGCAAAACTGAAAGTGCAGAAAAGCCAGATATTGTGGTGTGTCTACAAGAATCAACTTTGAATCCCCATCAATTTGATTTTGATGCAGAAACCATTCCGCCATTTTCAATGTTTAATAAGCAGGAAGATACCGCATTTGTAAGTCCATTGCGCGTACATACGCTGGGTGGCGCAACGTGGAAATCTGAATTTGCTTTCCTTGCAGGGGTGCCTTCAACCGATTTTGGTGCTTTAGCAAGTGGGGTGTTTTATTCGGTTGTGCCACACTTACAGACGGGTTTTATTAAAAATCTTCGTGAGCAAGGCTATTTTTGTGTGGCATTATCGCCTTTTACGAAAGGTAACTACAACGCAAAACCTGCCTATGACCACTTTGGTTTTGACTTGATGTTACAACCACAAGATTTAGGCTATCCGGCATCAATCAGCAAAAATCTCTGGCACATTACCAGTGAAGAGATGATGTATTACACCAAGCTGATTCTGCAGAAACAGCATCCATCATTGGAAAATGTGAAACAGCCGATGTTTGTTTATGTGCTAACCATGAAAGAGCACGGCCCTTACAACACGAATATGCCAAACCATTTTAATTTGGCGAGTAAACGTTTAGGGGGAAAAGCGATTTCTTGCTTGAACGATTATATTGATCGCATTGCTAGCCT
>CAKQTN010000201.1:0-2417 GCA_934276625.1 uncultured Haemophilus sp. | reverse complement strand
TTCAGCACGAATTAATGAATCAACAGCTGACAACCAATCCTGTGTTTCAATTGGGTCAATATCGTTTACTAAGGTATCTGACATAGTCTTTCCTTATTTTACTGAGTGAAAATGAAGTTTGGTCATGACCAAACACGAAAATCAAGCTTGTTAATCAATGTTACAAACATTTAACAAAATCCTGTAAATTTTAGAAGATTTTTTGCAAGAAAGATAGTAGATTTTCACTGTTCTCATGCATTTCTTCCTGTTATTGCAATACTCTTCACTAAAAGTGCGGTCATTTTTAAAGGATTTTTGGCTTTAAGTTAAAGCATACTTTACATATTGCATTCCCTACCCGCTTTGATCTAAAGTGTTCGTATGCTTTTGAGTTTTTTAGAGGACAAAATATGAACACGACAACTCGCTCAATCTTTTCTCATAAACGAATAGCGCTCGTTGCACATGATAGCTGCAAACAAAACCTGCTCAATTGGGTAAAGAAACATAAAGAAGCTCTCGCTCCCCATCAACTTTATGCAACAGGTACAACAGGCCATCTATTGTCTAGAGAAACGGGACTTGAAATAGCCTCATTATTAAGTGGCCCGATGGGAGGCGATCAACAACTCGGTGGACTAATTGCTGAGAAAAAAATTGATATGATGATTTTCTTTTGGGATCCGATGAACGCAGCACCACATGATCCCGATGTAAAAGCCTTAATACGTATTGCAACTGTTTGGAATATTCCAGTGGCGATTAATCAAAGCACGGCCGATTTTCTTTTAACATCAAGCTTATTTGAGCAAGAAATCAATATTGATATCCCCGATTATGACGGGTATTTAAAAGCTCGATTGGATTAAAAGTTAAATAAGCTCAACCTAATAAAAAAGGAGATAAATTACTTTATCTCCTTTTGATTGTTTAGCCGTTATTACTTAGCCTGCATTGCTGCGCCCATTATTAACATAAATAATACGCCTTGAACCTGTTCTTCTGGAATCACTTGACCATTAAGTTTCAGTTCGCCCTTTTCAAGCACTAAGTTAAGTGTCACATTTTTATCATTATTCACCACAATATTTTGTGCTGCCGCTTGTTTAGCTTGCTCTTCAATTTTCTCTTTAACCAGCGCTTTATCTTCTTCTGGGGCAAATTGTGTAATGATTTTTTCTGCAGTTGCTTTATCTACATGAATATTTACTGAGAAATCAGTAAATTGTTTATATAAACTACCTGCCATTAAATCAAATTTTGGATCTTTCGCTAACGCCACGTTTAAATCCAATGACACTTTACCTTGATTATCTGAAATTGACACTGGGTTAAGTTTAATTTGAGGCTGATTATTAAAAATAGCCATACCATGATTTTCAACCCATGAACTTAAAATTTCAGATACCACTTCATCATTCACATTTTTATCATCTCTGACTGACTTAAAGACAGTGAAAAGTGCTTCAACCAAAGCATTTGCTGCGTTTGCTTCAATATGATTTAACTCGCTATTGTTAGTTAATTTTCCTAACTCTTTTCCATCTAACACGAATGAATCTACTGTACTTTCACTTTTTAAGTTTACAAAATCACCATTAAGTGAAATATCAGATGTTGCTTTTAAGCCTTTTTCAATAAGAGAGGTCGTTTTTCCAGCATAATCAGTGCTCGTCATTTCGAAGCTTTCAGTAGTATAAGAACCTTTCCCCGTATAAATATAAGCCCAATTTGTAGGATTGAATGAAGCGTCTAATTTCATGCCCTTCATCTTTGTTTTTACTGATTTAACCGCAGTAGCATCCTGGCTATCTTCCCCATCTGCACTATTAGGTCCTAAATCAGCAGTCACTTCATCTAAGGTCATGTCATATTTACCTGAACGATCTTTATCTACATCAAAACCGATGTTGACATTTGACCACGCTATTTTATTTTGTGGAGAATTTGGATCTGTCACTTCCCCTGCGGCTAATTCAACTTTACCTTTTGTTGCTAAGCTATAGCTAGTAGATGCTTGATATTGAATAGGCTTATCTGATTTAAGTAAATCAAATAAAGGTTGTGTGGTTTCATTTTTACCAATCACACCTTGTGCGGAAAACATCGTTGGTACAAAGTTAAATTTTTCCAACTGATTAAGTGGAAATGGACCATGATAAAGTTTCGTTGAAAATGGAATAGTGAAAGTCTCACCTTCTTCAGGTAAGGAAATCACGAGTTCATCTTCCACTTGAGAGGTAAATAAACCACGATCAAACTGTTTATTTTTATAAACAACCTTAAATGAATCAGATGAGCCTAAAGCCTGAGCTTGTTTATTTGCTAATTCAATTTGGCGTAAATATTCAGTTTGTACTTTTTCCCCAGTAAACCAAGCCCCACCGACACCTACCGCACCAAGAGCCACAAGCACACCTAATGCTACGACTGAT
>CAKQTN010000200.1:0-2436 GCA_934276625.1 uncultured Haemophilus sp. | reverse complement strand
CGCGTGAAATCAATCAGCAAATCAAAGTTGTCTTTTTCTGCATTTAAATCATCTGATACTTTGACACCTAATGCACCGATACCTGCAAGCTCACCCGCATCAGCGCCCACTAAAGAGGAACCTTTACGCTCAAAAGCAGCACCTAATTCTGCTCCTTCTGCATTATGTACGGCTTGAATTAATTGACGCCCCATTCTTCCGCCAGCACCGGCGATGGCAATTTTTAATGTCATGTTTTGTCCTTTTTTATCAAATTAAAGCGTGTTGAACGCCACTATAAATTAAATAGATTCCGAAGAAAATAAAAATCAGCCCTGCTGCATTATCAATATAGCGACTATATTGGCTATAAAACTGTTTTGCAACAGAACGTGAGAAAAACACCGAAATAATGTAGAAATATAAAAAAGTTTCTACGGTAATCACAGCAAGTGCGGTCAAAATTTGTGATGTTTCGGTAATATTCACTAAAACCAATGACATCACACTGCTGAAATAAATCACAACTTTAGCATTAGATAAATTGACCAATAAGCCTTTCATAATGCTCGTTAAGATTGATTGATTTGGCACATTTGCATTCTGCTTTTCATCAAAAACCGCATTGGTTTTTACTTTTGCCATTTTAATGCCGAGATAAACTAAATACGAACCACCAAGTATCATCACAATGCCTTGAATAATTGGCATAGTGGAAAAAATAATGGCAAGTCCTAAAACGGCAGCCGTAGCCCACATTAATACACCAATGGTAATCCCAATTACGCCACCAATAGCTTCTCGACGAGAGCTCATGGCAGAAATTCGGCTAACATAGAAAAAATCAGGGCCAGGCGAAAGTAACCCCACAAGATGAATAATCATCAAATTTAGCATGGCAAGCCTACGATACGTAATATAGCAATCACAATAACAGCATAGACTGCGGCTAAAACATCATCCACCATAATCCCAAAACCGCTTTCCAGTTTTTGGTCAAAATAACGGATGGGATAAGGTTTTAAAATATCGAAGAAACGAAACAATACAAAGGCAACGACAATCCAAGGCAAGGATAAAGTTGGAATCGCGGCTAACACGATAAATACCCCAACAAATTCATCCCAAACAATGGAGCCATGATCATGAACGCCCATATCATCAGCCGTTTTTTGACATAAATAACAGCCAAGTGCAAAGCAAAGTGCGGTCAAAATTAAGAAGATTTTTAGTCCAAGACAAGCTAATAATACCGAACCTAACATCGTTCCGACTAAACTTCCCCATGTACCCGGTGCAGGATGAATTAATCCTGAACCAAAGCCTAATGCAAGTAAATGAACTGGATTTTTTAAGCTGACTCTATCAAGAGGTGAACTATTCATTATTTATCCTTAAAATGATCGAAACCAGACGGCGCTTGATAATTGATGACACGTCCATCTTTAAAAAAAGTAATCGGATTGTTATTTTGTGGAACGATTTTCCCGATACAAGTGCAAGGTACATTTAATAATTGGGACAACTCTTCAATCTCGGCCTTTTTATTTGCAGGTACAGTAAAGCAAAGCTCATAATCTTCCCCGCCACTTAATGCAAACGATTCTGCCTTTTCTAAGCTATATGTTTTTTTGAGTGGTGTGGATAAAGGCAAGGTAGATAATTCAATCTCCGCTGAACATTGGCTTCTCGTTAAAATATGTTCTAAATCAGCGACAAGACCATCTGAAATATCAATGCATGAATGTGCTACATCCACTAAGGCTTGGCCCAATTCAACACGTGGTGTTGGGTGAAAATGACGTTTTACTAAAAATTCAGTATCAAAATCGACCGCACTTTTACCTTGTAAGATCCAATTTAAACCCGCCGCGCTATCACCTAACGTTCCTGATGCATAAATTAAATCATCAACCTTCGCATTATGTCGGAATAAAGCCTTTTCTTTTGGTACGAAACCTTGTGCCGTAATAGTTACAGAAAGTGGGCCCTTTGTTGTATCACCACCAATTAATGTTACATCATATTGATTTAATGTATCAAACAGACTTTGGCTAAATTGGCTCAGCCAGTTTTCATCAACTTCGGGTAATGTGAGTGCAAGAGAAATCCAAGCGGGTTTAGCGCCCATAGCAGCTAAATCACTTAGATTTGTCGCGATAGCTTTATACGCTAAATCTTGGGGAGAAATGGAAGATAAAAAATGCGTGCCCTCGACCATTGTGTCGGTGGTAATGGCAAGCTGATAGCCTTCTGGAATATGGGTGATCGCACAATCATCCCCAATACTGAAATCAACAAAGTGTTGGTTACCTTTTTGTATTGAGAAATATCGCTCTATAAGATCAAATTCACCCGTACTCATTTTATCTTTGCACTCAAAAACAAAGGGCAGACATTTGTCTACCCTACATTTGAATAATTATTTGCGACCTAATGCAGGAGCGACTTTATCCA
>CAKQTN010000199.1:0-2464 GCA_934276625.1 uncultured Haemophilus sp. | reverse complement strand
GCGATGCAATCTATGCATTTGCCTGAATATTTAATTGACGAAGTTCGCCCTTATTTCGTTAGCAACTAATTCGATGCAAAAATTCCCTTGGCAAGCATTTGCCCAAAATTCAGCGTATGCAAATCAGGTCGCGTTGCGAAATTCGCAGGGCGATCCTTTTACTTGGGCAGAACTTGCTGAGAAAATTAATCAGGTAGAAGCCTTTCTTTTACAACAAGGTGTGACAGCGCAAAGTGCGGTTGCTTTTTGTGGTAAAAATTCAGAACAGATCTTATTTCTTTATTTAGCCGTTATTCAGCTAGGTGCAAAAATTTTAGGTATCAACCCTGCATTTCCTCAAGAAAAAAGAGAAGAATTGTGCCAAGTACACGGCATAGATTTTTGTTATCAAACTGAAGATATTCGTTATTTAGCTGCTGAAGCATTACCCGAGCATAAAGCGGATTTGACAAAAGCAGCCACAATGACGCTCACATCAGGTTCGACTGGTTTGCCTAAAGCGGTGGTGCATAATGTTTCTGCTCATTTAGCTAATGCAGAAGGCGTTTGTGCCTTAATGAATTTTGGCAAAGATCAATCATGGCTACTTTCTTTACCGCTTTATCATGTTTCCGGACAAGGTATTGTGTGGCGTTGGCTGTATGCGGGTGCAACTTTAGTACTACCGAAAGAAGATTTTTATCAATCTATTGGTTATGTTTCCCATGTTTCTCTCGTGCCAACTCAATTGCAGCGTTGGTTTGATTATTTGACGGAGTATCCTCAACCTATCCAAACGCAAGCCGTGTTATTAGGTGGGACACAAATCCCTGTAAAATTAACCCAAGTATTAAGTGAATTAGGTATTCGAAGCTATTCAGGCTATGGTATGACAGAAATGGCTTCTACCGTATTCGCTAAACAATCGGATGGAAAAATTGGTGTAGGTCAACCTTTACTTGGCCGAGAGTTCAAGTTAGTGAATGAAGAAGTTTGGTTAAAAGGTGCAGGGCTTGCCATGGGATATTGGCGCGATGGACGTATAGATCCACTCACGAATCACGAAGGCTGGTTCCAAACCAAAGATAAAGGTCAATGGCTTGATGATGAATTAGTCATTCAAGGCCGATTGGATAATATGTTTATTTCTGGAGGTGAAAATATTCAACCAGAAGAAATTGAAAAAGTGATTGCACAATCAGATTTGGTGAAACAAGTCTTTGTTTTGCCTCAACATGATGAGGAATTTGGCCATCGCCCTGTCGCGATTGTTGAATTTCATACCTCATTTAATGAAAGTGCGGTCGAATCTCTCAACGTTTTTTTACAAGGACGATTGGAACGATTTAAGCAACCCGTTGCCTACTATGAACTCCCGCAGGATTTAATCCAAGGGGCAATAAAGATTTCTCGCAAAGCACTCGCCGATTGGCTGTTGCAACAATAGGAAAGTTAGTTTAATGAAAAATATCTCTCGAGTTTTGACCGCACTTGGTCTTTCATTTGTTTTTACGCTGGCGCTTTCTCAGCCTGTTTGGGCAGAGAATAATAATGCTGATTTACCGACGGAAAAAACACTAAAAAGTGAATTAGCCGAGGCACAAAAATTACCAGATGGTGATGAAAAAACAAATAACGTCACGACAATCCAGGCTTCGCTTGATTTCTTGCAACAAATTCAAACACAGCAAAAAAATAATAACGATTTGCAAGATACGCTTATTGATGCAGATTCTGAAATTCAGAAGAATAATGCCGATCTTCAAAATCTTAAAAAACAGCTAAGCACGCCAAATAACACCGATTATGCTTCTCAAAGTTTAGCGACTTTGCAGGCACAGCTTGAGAAACTGACCAATCAACAACAAGATGCTCAATCTGCATTAAGTGCCGTGAATACACAACTTGCAGGGCAAAGCGCTGTATCCGAACGCGCCCAAACAGCCTTAACAGATAATGTTAAACGTACGCAAGAATTGAATCAGAAATTGGCTGATCCAACAACCAGTTCGCTATTAAAACAGCAAATTCAACTTGAGTTGCAATTGATTGAGCTAAAAAATGCGTACAATCAAATTTTATTAAAAAATAGCGATCAATTTACGGTTCTTTACCAGAGCCGTTATGACTTATTGAATACACGTGTTCAAGCGCTACAGAAACAAATTGCCGCCATTCAAGACGTGATTAATCAAAAGAATTTGGCTAAAACACAAAACCAAGTTGAGCAAGCACAACAACAAAGCCAAAATGTTGAGCAAAATCCGTTGATTCAGAAAGAATTGAATTTGAATGCACAGCTTAGCCAATATTTACTTGAGCAAACTGAGAAAACCAATACATTAACGCAAGATGAATTGCGCATGCGAAATGTATTGGATAACTTGACGCAGACACAGCGTACCATTGATGAGCAAATCAGTGCGTTACAAGGCACGTTGGTGCTTTCTCGCATTATTCAGCAACAAAAACAAAAATTACCGAC
>CAKQTN010000198.1:0-2550 GCA_934276625.1 uncultured Haemophilus sp. | reverse complement strand
GATGTGATTAAAACTTATGTGCGTTTAGGATTAGGTGTGGGCATTATGGCATCTATGGCGCATACTCCAGCAGATAAGGATTTAGTGGCGATTGATGCTGGGCATTTGTTCCGTGCGAGTATGACGCAAATTGCGTTTAAACACAGTACTTTCTTACGCAACTATATGTATGACTTTATTGAATTTTTCTCTCCACACTTAACCCGACCAATGGTTGAAAAGGCTGAGAAATTGCGTGATAACAGCGCGGTGAAGAAATTGTTTGATAATGTTGAATTAGAAGTGAAATAAGCATAGAAAAATATAAAAGTGCGGTCAGAATTTAATGTGAATTCTGACCGTTTCTTTTTTACAATAAAAACAAATGTGGCACTAAGTTCATGACGATAACTGTTGCGATAGAAAGCAATAATCGTGATGAGCCAAAGATAAAACCTCGGTTTGTACCATTATCAAATTTTACTAATAAATTTGCCATCGCGGTTAAAGCATAGACTTCAATCACCGTGAAAATGACCAAGTAAATATAAGCAGAAACCAAAGAAATATATTTCAACGTAATAAACCAAGGCAGGATAATACCAATAGCCAAGATTGGTGCCACCCATAGGGTTTGTTTAATCGTTAAATTAATTTTTCGAGAAAAATAACTTTGTAGCGATACAGTCAATAAACCATTTACAAAAAGTGCAATGGGTGAGTGTTCCGGCACGCCTAATTTGTTATCAAACAGGAAAGGGAAGATCACAAAGAATGAGGTTGCAATGGAAAGGGGAATAAACAACATCAAATGCACCAATAAAAATTCTTTAGTGATGATTTCTTTAATTTGGGCAAAGCGAAATTTCACTAAGGTCTGCAAGGTTTGAATTTGATAAAACGGTTTAACCATTAGGGCAAAGAGAACCGCTTCCATAGCAAAGCAGACCCAAATCAACCATTCAATATGATCGTATTTGATAAATGGAATCACTAATAAAGGTGCAAATATAGACGACATGGAAGTGACTTTTAAATATTTTCCCTGTAATCGGGTTTTCTCTTTGTATTCTTCACCCGCGAGTACAAGTAAGCAGGCTTTCGCATTGGTACCAAACAAACAACTGCCTAAGCCAAAACAGGTGGTGGCAATTAAAAGCAGAATGTAATTGTCCGCAGAGAGAAAGAAAATATAGGCAATCACATCTAAAAAGCACCCGAGCAACATCATTTTAGCCAGTCCAAAACGGTCCCCCAAAATACCGGCTAAAATGGCTAATGCTTGGTTGCAGAAGAAAAGCAACGAGAGCGAAAAGGCAATTTCGCTGTTGCTTAATCCTTTTCCTTGTAAATAGATGAAAAATACCGTTTGCATGGAAAAGAATGCAAGGGTAGAAAAGAAACGACGAGTCAGTAAAAGTTTTTGTAAATTCATTGTTTTATTTAAAAAAGAAAAGCACGCGTTAAGAACGCGCGCCAGTAATTTGTTAAGTGCGGTCAAAATTCACGACGATTTTTAACCGCACTTGAGATTAAAAAGAATCGTGATATTTCACTAAATCTTCGCGGCTAATAGCAAATACACCCAGGCCACCATTTTTTAGTTCAACCCATTCAAATGGCACATCTGGATATTGCTCGATAAGGCTTAGCATGCTGTTGCCCACTTCACAAATGAGCATGCCATTTGGCGTTAAATAATCTGGTGCTTGTTTTAAAATTTGTTTTGTAATTTCTAACCCATCAACACCGGAACCTAAAGCTAACTCAGGTTCATAGTGGAATTCTTCCGGCATATCTGCCAAGTCTTCTTCATCCACATAAGGCGGATTGGTGACGATTAAATCATATTGTTGCCCGAAGAGATTTTGGAATAAATCTGATTGAATCGGGAAAACACGGTGTTCTAATTGATGGCGTGCAATATTGATTTCCGCCACATTTAACGCATCTACAGAAAGATCGACTGCATCCACTTCCGCTTCAGGAAAGGCTTCAGCTGTCGCGATTGCGATACAACCACTGCCAGTACAAAGATCTAAAATACGTTTTGGTTCAGATTTTAAAAGCGGAGCAAATTTATCTTGGATTAATGCACTAATTGGCGAGCGAGGAATAATCGTACGCTCATCCACATAAAACTCTAATCCGCAGAACCACGCACTATTCGTTAAATAAGCGACTGGCACACGTTGTTCGATACGACTTAAAACTAATTGTACTAAAGTTTCTTTTTCTGAATGAGTCAGTTTACTGTTAAATAAATCTTGTGGTAAATCGAGCGGTAATTGAAGCCCAGCAAGCACTAATTGAAGGCTTTCATCCCACGCATTGTCATGGCCTTGCCCGTAGTAAATATCAGAACGGTTAAATGTGCTGTATGTCCAGCGTAAAAAATCTTGAATAGTTGTTAATTCACTTGCCACATTATCTTCTAAAATTGTCGCAACAAGTTCTTGATTGTGTAAGGTTTCCATTTTGTGCCTCAATAAAAATTTTGGCTAGTTATACCATAGAATAGATGTGCTATCATTAAGCAAAATAACAAATTGAGAAAAATAATGACAGAAC
>CAKQTN010000197.1:0-2551 GCA_934276625.1 uncultured Haemophilus sp. | reverse complement strand
ATTGCAATATCACGCTCACGACATACGTCTGCAGTTAAATCAAGTGGGAAGCCATAAGTATCATAAAGTTTAAAGGCTACTTCACCTGACAACACACCATCTTTCACTTGAGCTAGCGCATCATCTAATAAGCTTAATCCACGCTCTAATGTACGAGCAAATTGTTCTTCTTCTAAACGAAGTAATTTTTCTACATTGGCTTGTTTTTCTTTAACTTCTTTGCCCGCTTCCGCCATGACTTTAATTAAGGTTGGCACAAGTTTATAGAAGAAGGCTTCTTTTGCCCCTAACAAGTGGCCATGACGCACTGCACGACGAATAATACGACGTAATACATAACCACGACCTTCGTTTGATGGAATCACGCCATCTGCAATTAAATATGCACAAGAACGAATGTGGTCAGCAATTACGCGTAATGATTTATTAGTTAAATCTGTTGTTCCTACGATTTCTGCTGTTTTTGCAATTAATTTTTGGAAAATATCGATCTCATAGTTAGAGTTTACGTGCTGTAATACAGCAGAAATACGCTCTAAACCCATCCCGGTATCAACCGATGGACGTGGTAATTTTTCCATTGTACCGTCTGCTTGACGGTTAAATTGCATGAATACCACGTTCCAAATTTCAATATAGCGGTCACCATCTTCTTCTGGTGAGCCTGGAGGGCCACCCCAAATGTGATCACCGTGATCGTAAAAAATTTCAGTACATGGACCACAAGGACCTGTGTCACCCATTGCCCAGAAGTTATCTGATGCATAAGGCGCACCTTTGTTATCACCGATACGAATAATACGTTCTGCTGGCACACCAACTTCTTTATGCCAAATATCATAAGCTTCATTATCGGTTTCATACACGGTTACCCATAATTTTTCTTTTGGTAACCCGAGCCATTGTGGAGAAGTCAAATACTCCCAGGCAAAATTAATCGCATCATGTTTGAAATAGTCGCCAAAACTGAAGTTGCCGAGCATTTCAAAGAAAGTATGGTGACGCGCCGTATAACCGACGTTTTCTAAGTCATTATGCTTACCACCTGCGCGCACACAACGTTGTGCAGTTGTCGCACGTGAGTAAGGACGTTTGTCCATACCAAGGAACACGTCTTTAAATTGGTTCATCCCGGCATTGGTAAAAAGCAATGTCGGATCGTTTTCAGGTACAAGTGAACTACTTGCGACGACCTGATGCCCCTTGCTATGGAAAAAATCAAGGAATGACTGTCTAATTTCTGCTGTTGTTTTCATTGATAAAACCTTGTGTCTCTATCTCGATCACGATTTATAAAATAAGCTTGCTATTCTTGCATATTTTGACCTAGAGAAAAAGGCTTTTTCACTGATCTTAAAAAAGAAAACCGCACTCTACTGCATTAATTGAGAAGTGCGGTTAAAATTTACGTTATTTTAATAGAGCTAAAATAATTTTTGATCACTATTCGTCGCGAAGTGGCACAACCAACATATCAATTTTAATGGTATTCATCACTTGACGTGTTGAAGACATTAATTTACTCCAGAAATCTTGGTGATGACCTGTCACTAGTAGATCTACATCATACTGATCAATAGCGTCTGTCAAAACTTGACCTAAATCACCGCTACCGCTCAATTTTTCTTTTATTGGATAACCAGCATGTTCCGCTAAATTAATTAGCGCTTTTTGGGTTTCGCTCGAGATTCTATCTTGCATTGATGACATATTGACATCAATTAAACCAGTATAGAGATCCGAGAAGTTTACATCTACATGAATAATGGAAAGTTGCGCATCATTACGTTTTGCAATTCCCACGGCTTTTTTGAGTAGAAATTCACTTTCGTCAGAAAGATCTACCGCAACTAAAACGTGTTTGTACATAATCGACTCCTTACTGATTTGATTGGCCTTTTTTATCTAACTGTATATTAGCACCTTAGTTGCACAAAAAACTTGCACTAGATCACAATTTTGAGAATTCTTCTCAATTTTTCATTAAATTTTCAATGTCATCAATTTCTTTTGGAGCCGCTGCAGTCAGATTTTTATTGCCATATTCTGTCATTAGCAAGTTATCTTCAATACGCACACCAATGCCTTTATATTGAGCTGGCACATCCGCCTCTTCTGAAATATAAATACCTGGCTCAACAGTGATAACCATCCCCACTTCAAGCGTGCGGCTACGATCATCATCATAGCGGCCAACATCGTGCACATCCAAACCAAGCCAATGGCCTAAACCATGCATATAAAATTGACGATAAGCTTTTTCTTCAATCAGCTTATCTACATCCCCTTTCAGAATGCCTAAATCCACCAAGCCTTGAGTTTTAATACGAATTACTTCGTCATTCGCCAGTTTAATTGAATTACCAGGCACTAATAACTCAATCGCACGTTTTTGTGCTTTTAACACTAATTCATAAATCTCACGTTGTGGCTCGGTAAATTTACCATTCACAGGGAACGTACGTGTGATATCGCCTGCATACATAGCAAACTCACACCCTGCATCAATCAACACAAGATCGCCATCTTTTAATGGTTGATCATTTTCGGT
>CAKQTN010000196.1:0-2574 GCA_934276625.1 uncultured Haemophilus sp. | reverse complement strand
TTATTAGCCTCAAAAGAAACGAAAAATGTCGATTTAACGCAAATCTAGTGACAAATTGATAATGAAAAAGCTGATGTAAATAACATCAGCTTTTTTTATTTGTTGAAAGGAAACAATAAAAAAGAGCGTATTGCTACGCTCTCAGATTATAAAAGTGCGGTTAAAAAACAGCGTGTTTTTAACATCAGGTGTGAAAGAATTAATCTTCACCCCATACTTCTTTAGCAATTTCTTCAACGTAACAAACTTTTGTCCATTGCTGTGCTTCCGTCATGATATTCCCTTCTTCTGTTGACGCAAAACCACATTGTGGGCTTAAGCAAAGTTGTTCAAGTGGAACATATTGCGTCGCTTCTTTAATGCGAGCTTTAATAGCTGCTTTATCTTCTAATTCAGGGAATTTTGAACTGATTAAGCCTAATACAACACGGCCTTTGTGTGGATTAT
This sequence comes from uncultured Haemophilus sp., assembly GCA_934276625.1. Lineage (GTDB taxonomy): Bacteria > Pseudomonadota > Gammaproteobacteria > Enterobacterales > Pasteurellaceae > Haemophilus_D. Next base: position 2,127 of record CAKQTN010000196.1, on the reverse strand, counting down.
TGGCAAAGTGTTTTAATGGTTCAAACCCACCAGAACGTTCATCATCATATTCCAGGAAGTAGCCATCGTATTGGGTTTGGCCAAATAACGCATCCGCAATAGGATCGTATGCACCGGTTAGTAAATAAGTTGAACGGAAGTTGCCACGGCAAACGTGCGTGGTGATAACCATATCTGCTGGTTTAGCGGCTAATACAACTTGAATATTTTCAAGCGCTTGTGCTTTATCTGCTTCAAATTCTGGTTTTAAGTGATTATTACAGAGTGAACCCCAATACACATCATCAAATTGTAAATAACGGCAACCTGCATCATAGAAGGCTTTGATTGCATCTTTATAAGCTTGTTGAACATCTTTGGCAAATTCTGCACGTGTCGTATAAACGCCCGTATCCCATTGAATTGGATACATTAATTGGTTTGGACTAGGGATGGTATATTTTACGACGCCACGATCCCCAACAATGTCTTTTAATTTTTTGAAATGTTCGATAAATGGATGGTTTGGATTCCAAGATACTTTACCGCAGCAGCGAGTATTATAAGGTTTAGTTTCCACGCCATTAAATTTATAACCGTGTTCAGGGTGATAACCTTCAATACCATTTAAGTGTTCTAAGAAATCGATATGCCAAAATGCACGGCGATATTCCCCATCCGTGATGATTTGAATACCTGCATCTAACTGAGCTTGTACCAATTTAGCAATTTCTTGATCTTCAACTTCCGTTAATTGTTCACGAGAAAGTTCGCCAGCTGCAAATTTTGCACGAGCTTCTTTTAAAGGTTGAGAACGTAAATATGAGCCCACAGTATCAGCGTGAAAGGGAAGTGTTTTTGATGTCATGTTTATATCCTTCTTTTTTATTTTCGTATGCTGATTTTAACGTAAGGATATTTCATGATCAAAGTAATGATTTTTTCATTTATGATGAAAATAATTAATGCAGAGAAAGATTAACTTTCAGCAATTCCCATCGCACAAACGGCTGCAGAACTCCATGCCCATTGGAAATTGTAGCCACCTAACCAGCCGACAACATCCAACACCTCACCGATAAAATAGAGACCTTTAATCTTTGTCGCCGCCATGGTTTTGGATGAAATCTCATGAGTATCAACGCCACCCATTGTGACTTCAGCCGTTCGGTAGCCCTCAGTGCCATTAGGAATGAATTGCCAATTGTGGATTAAATTCTCTAAATTTTCTAACCGCACTTTACTTAAGTTTGCAATCACTTCATCTTGAATCAAGCCTTGTTCTAACCAAAGTTCGACTAATTTTTTCGGCAATAAACGACTTAATACGGTTTTAAGCTGCAATTTCGGCGAAGATTGACGCATCTCATCTAGGTGATGACGAATGTTGTTATAAGGCAATAAATCCAAATGAATGCTTTCACCAGGTTGCCAATAATTGGAAATTTGCAAAATGGCGGGACCAGATAAACCGCGATGGGTGAATAACATTTGATGAGTAAAGGTTTTGTGCTGATTCGTCGCAGCCACATCTAATGAAACGCCAGAGAGTGCCGAGTAGAATTTGTCACTTTCTCGCCATGTGAATGGCACAAGGCTTGCACGCGGAGGAATAACATTTAATCCAAACTGTTCTGCAATTTGATAACCAAAAGGCGAAGCGCCCAAGCCAGGCATGGAGAGCCCGCCCGTGGCAATAATCAAATTCTGGCATTGCCATTCAACTGCATTTACCTTTAATTTGAACCGTACGCTAGGATTGTTTTCAACGGCTTCAATATCATTCACTTCGCTTCGTAGTTGAATGTTGACACCATACTTGTTACATTCGGTTCCGAGCATCTTCACAATGTCTTCTGCGCCGTTATCACAAAATAACTGACCTAATTCTTTTTCGTGGTAAGGAATATTGTACTCAGCGACTAAAGCAATGAAGTCCCATTGTGTATAACGTTTTAAGGCGGATTTGACGAAGTGTTTGTTTTGGCTGATATAACGGTCTGGACTGATTTCCATATTGGTGAAATTACAGAATCCGCCACCAGACATTAAAATTTTTCGGCCAATTTTCTTACCATTATCAAAAATGGTGACTTGTTTGCCAAGTTTGCCTAACTGGGCGGCACAAAATAAGCCGGCAGCACCGGC
>CAKQTN010000195.1:0-2583 GCA_934276625.1 uncultured Haemophilus sp. | reverse complement strand
TATAGTTAAAATCCAATCTTTATTTAGCTATTTTGCGTACTAAGATTGCTAAGATAAAGGTAATGATGATAACAGGGAAAGTCAGACCTAAATCGGTTTCCCAACCTTTTGCCATAAGAAAACGATAGAGTACGAAGCCGACAAACCAAACGCCGAGTCCAACACTATCAACTGATTTTCTAACATCATGTTGTTTAAGCACGAAGAAATCAGCGATAAGTACGGCAATCATTGGCGCGAATACTGAACCGATAAAGAACAAGAAATGTTCGTATTCTGTCACAGGCAAGGTTGAGGCTAATATAATGCCCACAATCACGGTAATAACTGAGATTGGCGTGACTTTTAATTGAGGGAAAATATTGTTTAAACTCATGCCGGTGGAATAGGCGGGAAGTGCAGTGTTAATCATGGTAGAGGCGATGACAATTAATACACCAATAACACTCACACCAGCAAGAGAAAGAATTTGTGAGATTTCAGATTTACCTGTCACTAATGCTGCCCCTAAGCCGAGAGCATACATCCAGCAGCTGGTCACGGTATAAGTCAGCGTTGAAAGTGCGGTCGTTTTAAATGGTGTTTCGCTGTTCTTCGTGTGGTCAGATACTACTGGTAACCAAGAAAGTGGCATGACGGCAGCAATTTCTACAGCAGTACCAAATTTAATATTTTGAGCTACATCCATGGCAATGAATGGTTTATTGGCTACTTGAATACTTAGCCACAGCATCAGTAAAAACATGGTGACAAGTGAGAGGCTTTTGAAAATACCTAATTTAGTGAAGCCGAGTAGTAGCCAAAGTATGATGAGTATGCCTAAGCCAAGTGTAAGGAATGGAAAGATGGAAGCATCGGCTGTTTGATTTAAGATAGAAATGACTTCAGCCCCCATATAAATCATGACAGCAGTCCATCCCATCAGTTGCATGGCATTGAGTAAAGAGAAAAGCGCAGAACCTTTTTCACCAAATGATATTTGTACCGTTTGCATGGCACTTTTTTGGGTTTTCGCACCGATGTAACCTGCACAGAAAAACATCGAACCACCAATAAAGTGTCCAACGACGATGGCAATTAAACCTTGTTGCCACCCTAGTGGCGCAAACCAAGTACCAGTGAGAATTTCTGCCATTGAAATAGCAGCAGTAAACCAAATGAGCGCAATCGCAAGATTGCTTGATTTTTTTGTTTGCATGTTGTTATCCTTAACATGGATTGTGGTTATTCTGGCTCAGTATATAACTGAATATGTAAAGAGCAAGCCCAGAATTTAAAATAAAACAAAGTGCGGTCAAATTTTTGTTTGTTTCGCTAAACAACATCAAAATAGGAAGGAAATATGAATTTACATGAGTACCAAGCCAAGCAGCTTTTTAAGCAATATGATCTGCCTGTGAGTGAAGGAGTCGTATGTCAAACAGCAGATGAAGCTGAAATGGCGCTCTTTCAGCTGAATGGCGATGTTTGGATAGCAAAATGTCAAGTTCACGCAGGGGGGCGCGGAAAAGCAGGCGGCGTGAAACTTGTACATAATACCGAAGAAGCACGTGCTTTCGCAGATAAATGGCTTGGACAACATTTAGTGACCTTCCAAACCGATAAAAAAGGCCAACCCGTTAATAGCATTTATATTGAAGAAACTTGCCAGATTGATAAAGAACTCTACTTAGGTGCGGTGATTGATCGTGCTTCACAGAAAGTCGTTTTTATGGCGTCTTCAGCTGGAGGCATGAATATTGAAGATGTGGCAAGAGAAACGCCTGAGCTAATCCATAAAGTCGCCATTGATCCTTTGGTTGGTGGCATGCCATATCAAGGTCGTGAATTAGCCTTTAAACTAGGTTTAAGTGGTGAGCAAAATAAACAATTTGCTGCTATTTTTGTGAAATTATCGCAGCTTTTTATCGAAAAAGATTTTTCTTTAGTTGAAGTGAATCCTCTCGTGGTGACGAAAGAAGGTCACTTAATTTGTCTCGATGCGAAAGTAGGCATTGATGATAACTCACTTTATCGTCATCCTGATTTGTTAGCCTTACGCGATTTAAGTCAAAGTGATTCACGCGAAGCAGAAGCAGAAAAATATCAGCTCAATTATGTCGCCTTAGAAGGTGATATCGGCTGTATGGTTAATGGCGCCGGACTAGCCATGGGAACCATGGATATCGTGAAATTATATGGCGGTAATCCCGCAAACTTCCTTGATGTTGGTGGCGGTGCAACGAAAGAGCGTGTAGCTGAAGCCTTCAAAATTATTCTCACGGATAAAAATGTGAAATCTGTTTTAGTGAATATTTTTGGTGGAATCGTACGCTGTGATCTTATTGCTGAAGGTGTCGTGGCGGCGATTCAAGAAGTCGGTGTAAAAGTGCCTGTTGTGGTTCGATTAGAAGGAACCAATGCTCCACAAGGCAGAGCAATTTTAGCCGAAAGTGGTGTGAATTTAATTGCAGCACATACTTTACAGGAAGCTGCACAAGCGGCAGTGAAAGCGGCAAAAGGAGAATAATCATGGCGATTTTAATTAATAAAGAGACAAAAGTAATTTGCCAAGGTTTCACCGGTGCGCAAGGGACATTTCAC
>CAKQTN010000194.1:0-2662 GCA_934276625.1 uncultured Haemophilus sp. | reverse complement strand
GAAATAAGTGCTTTACCCGCTGATATTTAAAGGAATAGAAATCCTTGTTGCATAAACGTGGCAAATACTATAAAATTTTGCCCGTTTTTTGTTTGTTTTTATAGCAAATGATTGAAAAAATCTTCTGTTTTAAATGCAGTGGGTTTTATCTTAAATAAATAGAAGGAATAACATTATCAAAACCGTAAAAAAAGCTCCGGCAGCTAACCGCCCGAATCGCATTAACGATGAAATTCGAGTAAAAGAAGTTCGTTTGATTGACCAAGATGGTGAACAAGCGGGGATTGTATCAATTCAACAGGCCTTAGATATGGCAGAACAAGCAGCGCTTGATTTAGTTGAGATTAGTCCGAATGCCGAACCACCGGTTTGTCGTATTATGAACTACGGCAAGTTCCTCTATGAGAAGAGCAAAACTGCAAAAGAACAGAAGAAAAAACAAAAAGTCGTACAAGTGAAGGAAATTAAATTCCGTCCAGGTACAGACGAAGGTGACTACCAAGTTAAATTACGTAGCTTAATTCGTTTCTTAGAAGATGGCGATAAAGCGAAAATTACCGTACGTTTCCGTGGTCGTGAAATGGCTCACCAAGATATCGGTTTAGACGTATTAGAACGCGTTAAAAACGATTTGGCTGACATTTCAGTAGTGGAATCTGCACCGGGTAAATTAGAAGGTCGCCAAGCGGTAATGGTGTTAGCACCTAAGAAAAAATAATTTTTTATTTAGATCTAATCTAGATAATCGAATTTTCACTTCGGTGAGAATACAACTGCATATTGGGCAAACTACGCAGCCTAATTGCTTTTGGAGAAGGGCAATTCAATTTGCCATATTGGAATAATTAGTGCCTACAAGTAATCTTCGGATTCGCCTAATTATGTGTTTAACTTAAAATGCGGAGTTATTTTAACAATGCCTAAAATTAAAACAGTACGTGGTGCTGCTAAGCGTTTCAAAAAAACAGCTTCTGGCGGTTTCAAACGTAAACAATCTCACTTACGTCATATTTTGACTAAAAAGACAACTAAACGTAAACGTCATTTACGTCATAAATCAATGGTTGCGAAAGCAGACCAAGTTTTAGTAGTAGCTTGCTTACCATACGCATAAGCCGTTATTTAAGCAAAACGTACGATTAGTTAAATTAGTTAAAAATATTACATAGGAGATTAAATAATGGCTCGTGTAAAACGTGGTGTTATTGCAAGAGCACGCCATAAGAAAGTTCTTAAGGCTGCTAAAGGTTATTATGGTGCACGTTCACGCGTGTATCGCGTTGCTTTCCAAGCGGTGATCAAAGCTGGTCAATACGCATATCGTGACCGTCGTCAACGTAAACGTCAATTCCGTCAATTATGGATTGCACGTATCAACGCTGCGGCTCGTCAAAATGGTTTATCTTACAGCAAATTCATCAACGGCTTGAAAAAAGCGTCTGTTGAAATCGACCGTAAGATCCTTGCTGATATCGCTGTATTCGACAAAGTAGCGTTCGCTGCATTAGTTGAAAAAGCAAAATCTGCACTTTAATTTTTTAAAGTTTAGATTCAAAAATTAGGACGCTGAAAAGCGTCCTTTTTTATTACCTCCAAAAAAGAAAAAACCGCTACTCAAAACTTGAATAGCGGGGAGGTCTTAATTTATAAGAAACTTCAAAAAGATAACTGCAATATGCAGTGCACTAGCAATGTATCAGACTATGTGTTTTTGAAATAGTTCGATATTTTTGAAAAAAATTTTAAAAATATCAAAATTAAACCCAAATGAACGAATTTAGCCCTTTATAAAGGCAATAATTTGCTCTTCAATCCCTTTTTCATCTAATTTAATTTCAGCAAGCGCTTCTTGTTGTGTGCCTTGCGGAATAAAAATATCAGGTAAACCAAGTTGTAAAAGTGCGGTTGTTTTTCCATGAGAATTTAGCACTTCTGAAACAGCAGAACCTGCACCACCTTGAATCGCATTTTCTTCCAATGTCACTATGACGTCATGGGTATTTGCCACTTCTAGAATACGAGCTTCATCAATTGGTTTCACAAAGCGCATATCGATAACAGTCGCATTGAGTTTTTCTGCCACAGATAAAGCAGCAGGTAAGAGTGTGCCAAAATTCAGAATCGCGATTTTTTCACCTTGACGAACCATTTTTGAACGACCAATTTCTAATTCAGCAAGTGGGGTTAATTCTACGCCGATTGCATTTCCACGCGGATAACGTACCGCAGCCGGTTTACTACATTTATAACCGGTATAAAGCATTTGGCGGCATTCATTTTCATCACTTGGTGTCATAATGATTATATTCGGAATGCAGCGCATAAAACTTAAATCAAACGCACCTTGGTGAGTTTGACCATCAGCACCTACGATACCTGCACGATCGATGGCAAAGAGAACAGGTAAGTTTTGAATAGCAACATCGTGAATAAGCTGATCATAAGCACGCTGTAAGAAGGTAGAGTAAATTGCCACAACAGGTTTATAACCGCCAATTGCAAGACCGGCTGCAAAGGTAACAGCATGTTGCTCAGCGATGGCTACATCAAAATATTGTTGTGGGAATCGTTCTGAAAATTCAACCATGCCAGAACCTTCACGCATTGCAGGTGTAATACCGACTAATTTATCGTCTTGTTCTGCCATTTCACATAACCAATC
>CAKQTN010000193.1:0-2664 GCA_934276625.1 uncultured Haemophilus sp. | reverse complement strand
AAGCCGCCGTATAATGCCCCGTTTGCGTAAACCTCTTTGACATCTTGCGTGCGAGTTAAACCGCATACTTTATTTTCTCCAAAAATCACTTCACGCACAGCATTATTTAAATCAGCACTGCCCATTAGGCTGCTGCCGATTAAAAAGCCATGTGCCACTTTTTGCAAATCACGAATTTGACTGTGATTATAAATCCCTGATTCGCTGATAATACGTGCATCAGCGGGGATACGATCGGCATATTTTTGTGTAAGTTCTACTACGCGGTTTAAATCAACAGTGAGATCGTGAAGATTACGATTGTTGACTCCGATAATTTTTGCACCTAAAGCAAGCGCGCGTTCAAACTCTTCCTCGTTACTGGTTTCTGTTAATACGCCCATACCGAGAGAATGTGCAAGATTAGCCAGTACGCGATAGGTTTCATTATTCACCACTGAAAGCATCAATAAAATAGCATCAGCTTGATAGTAGCGCGCAAGATACACTTGATATTCGCTAATCATAAAATCCTTACACAATACAGGTTGTGAGACAACGTCACGTACTTGCGGCAAATATTCAAATTTACCTTGGAAGTATTTCTCATCAGTTAGCACTGAAACAGCTGACGCATAATGTTTATACACATTGGCGATTTCATCTAAATTAAATTCATTACGAATTAATCCTTTAGAAGGTGAAGCTTTCTTGCACTCTAAAATATAAGCAGGCTTTTGATGGGTACCTTTAGTCAATGCATCATAAAAAGAGCGGTCAGATTTTTGAATGTTTTCTTTAAATTGTGAAAGCGGAAATTCGGCTTCCTTCGCTTTAACCCATTGTGCTTTGTCTAAGACGATTTTTTGTAGCACCGTAGCAGAGTCAATTGGTTTGGTGAAATCTTGCGTGAACATAATTTTTCTTCTTATTTATTGGGGCTTTATTGTGGCTTATCAAATCAGCCTTTATCTTAATATCTTGTTAAATGTTGTAATGTATCAAACGCTTTGCCTGATGCAAGATGAGCCAATACATTTTGAACATTTTGTTTTAAGTCATCATGACCAAATAACTTCAGCAATAATGCCACATTCGCCGCTACCGCATTAGCATGTTCCACTTTGCCTTTACCTTGTAAAAGTGCGGTCAGATATTGGGCATTTTCTTGCGGTTCGCCACCACGTAAACTTTCTAAAGATTGTGTTTTTAAACCAAAATCTTCTGGCGTTAAGGTGAAGTAATCAATTTTACCATGTTTAATTTCTGCCACTTGGGTTTCACCGTGTACAGCAACTTCATCTAGACCCGCACCATGAACCACAAAAGTATGTTGATGACCTAGTGCAACAGCAGTTTCAGCATAGGTTTTTACTAATTCAGGGGCATACACGCCAAGCAAATGATAAGTTGGGCGAGCAGGGTTAATTAATGGACCCAAAATATTAAAAAGCGTACGCGTTTTTAATGCCGCACGAACAGGGGCGACATGTTTAAAACCACTGTGATATTGTTGAGCAAATAAGAAGCATACCCCAATGTCATCGAGTGCTTGACGAGCTTGTTCTGGCGTGACATTCACATTTACACCGAGAGCAGTTAATACATCACTGGCACCCGATTTGCTTGATACGCTACGGTTACCGTGTTTGGCCACTTTAGCACCCATAGAGGCTGCAACAATAGCACTCGCAGTAGAGATATTAATTGTGTTTTGACCATCACCGCCTGTACCCACAATATCCGCAAAAGGGTAGTCAGGGCGAGGGAATGATTTGGCATTTTGCAAAGACGCAGATACCGCACCACTTAATTCATCAATGGTGGCACCACGTACTTTTAATGCAATCAGCATAGCAGCGATTTGTTCGTTATTCAGTTCGCCTTGCATAATGGCATTAAAAATGACCGCACTTTCTTCTTTGTTAAGTGTTTTTCCGCTGTAAAGTTGTTCTAATAATTGAGCCGTTTGCATAATCTCATCCCTTATACGTAAATATCGTAATCTAAATCGCGTGCTTCATCGCCAGTCATGCCACGGAAGCCCCAGCAATGCGCTGGTTGTTCTTTAATCGTAATTTCAACGTTGTGAGATTTAATACCAATTTTGTATTCGAGTTCGCTGAAGAGCATTTTGATTAAACGTTTTTTCGTGCCTTCCATACGACCTTGCATGAGGTTAATTTCAATAACGGTGTAATCATCGTTACGATCGATAGGATAAAGAAAATCTTCTTTATCTAAACATAAGAAACGAATCGCATGCTTTCCACGCGGAATGTCTAAACCAAGGTTTAAACAGTTATAAATTACTTCAGCAATATCTTGACGACGAGGCGCAAGCACTTCTTTTAATCCATATACGGTAATCATTTTTCTTCCTTAATCTCTGTTTAATAACCATTCCACAGATTGTTGTAATAATTTCGATCCTTGCACAGTAAGAATACTTTCTGGGTGAAATTGGAAAGCACAAATTGGCAAGGTTTTATGACGAATCGCCATAACGATACCATTGTAATCGGCATTGACAATAAATTCGTCAGGTAGATTTTTACCCATTAAAGAGTGATAACGTGCCACAGGCATTGGGTTGGCAATATCTTTGAACATGGCTTGGTTATCGTGTTGAATGCGCGATACTTTACCATGTAATACTTCGCCTGCATGTACAACCTCTCCACC
>CAKQTN010000192.1:0-2668 GCA_934276625.1 uncultured Haemophilus sp. | reverse complement strand
TTTGATGAAATGGATTTATTAGGCGATCACTGCTCGATGACAGAACGCCGTGCCGATGATGCCACTCGCGAAGTAGCAGATTGGCTGAAATGTGAATATATGCAAGATCATGTGGGTGCTGAATTTAGCGGAGTGATCTCATCTGTAACGGGCTTTGGCTTATTCGTACGTTTAGATGATTTATTCATTGACGGCTTAGTCCATATTTCCACTTTAGATAACGACTACTATCAATTTGATGCGGCAAAACAACGTTTAATCGGTGAAAATAGTGGTATGATCTACCGCCTTGGCGATAAAGTCAAAATTCGCGTAGTCGCCGTTCATTTAGAACAAAAAATGGTAGATTTCAGTTTAGTCGAAAGTGCCAGAAAACCACGTCGTGTTGGCAAAACGGCGAAACAAAAAGCAAAAAAAGTGTTTAAGGAACTGCCACCTAAAGCGTCAAAAAAACGTAAAAGTGCGGTTAAAAATAAAGATGTTTCGAAGAAACCGACGAGAAAACGGAAAAAATAATAAATAAGAGAACCCTATGTCAGAAAATATCTATGGTATCCATGCTGTAAACAGCATTTTAGCAAATAGCCCTGAACGTTTAATTGAAGTTTTTGTGCTGAAAGGCCGTGAAGATAAACGCCTACAACCCTTACTCAATGAGCTCTATGCTTTAGGCATTGCGGTGCAATTTGTTAATCGTCAAACATTAGATAAAAAATCCAATGGTGAAGTGCATCAAGGTGTGATTGCTCGTGTGCAAGAAGCGAAAGAGCTAAATGAACATGATCTGGATGAACTCCTTACTCGTAAACAAAATCCACTTTTATTAGTGCTTGATGGCGTGACGGATCCCCATAACCTGGGAGCCTGTTTACGTACTGCTGATGCTGCCGGTGTGAGTGCTGTTATCGTGCCCAAAGATAAATCCGCTCAACTCACTTCTATTGCACGTAAAGTGGCTTGCGGTGCTGCGGAGACTGTGCCATTAATTCGCGTAACCAATTTAGTGCGTACTTTGCGAGATCTACAACAAAATCATAATATTTGGGTAGTAGGTACGGCCGGCGAAGCAACAGAAACTATTTATCAAAGTAAACTTACTGGTTCTCTTGCCTTAGTGATGGGGGCCGAAGGTGAAGGCATGCGTCGTCTTACTCGTGAACATTGTGATCAACTCATTAGTATTCCAATGGCGGGCTCAGTTTCATCCCTCAACGTTTCCGTTGCGACGGGTGTATGTTTATTTGAAATTGTGAGACAACGTCTTGCAGCCTAAAAATACGTGAAAAAACGACCGCACTTGATATAAAAAATGCCGATAAATCATTATCGGCATTTTTATTATTTTGAAATGGTTTTCCCGAATATCATGGAAAGCACTAAAGTACATAATGCAGGCACAAGCCACGCAAGCCCTTGTGAATAGAGCGGGAAATGAGTCATGATTTGATGTAACCCTTCTGGCAACATATCCAAGTTTTTCAGGCTATCAATCAAACTAAAACAAACTGTCACAAAAATAGTGGTGTAATAGCTCAATCGAATAGAAGGCAATTTATTACGCACAAGCTGTAAAACCACTAACATGATCGCCATTGGGTAAATCAACAACAAGGCTGGAATCGTCACTCGGAGTAATTTTGTTAAGCCATATTGTGAAATAATTGTCGTCATGGCAGTGAAGAAGACAATCCAAAATGGATAAGAAAAACGCGTCGAAAACTTGGAGAAGTAATCACCACACGCACTGGTTACGCCCACTAATGTGGTTAGACTTGCTAAAGTAATAATACCCGCCATAATCCAGGTTCCCGCCGTGCCAAATAAACTGTTCACATAACGAGAGAAGATTTGGCCGCCATTTGTTGCACCTTGTGCCACCGCATCAGAAGTCGCGCCTAAGTAGAATAAAGAAAAATATAAGCAACCTAATAAGACGACTGATACCAAACCCGCTGAAATCGTATATTGAACAATCTTTTGTGGATTGGTCACATTTTTTGCAGACAACGCCCGTGCAACAATGCCACCAAAGGCAATCGCAGCCAGTACATCCATTGTTTGATAACCACTAATTAATCCTGTGGTTAATGCTGAATTCTCGGCATAAGCCTGCGACGGGGCAACAATGTCAGAAAGAGGTGAAACAAAAACCGTGATCCCAACAACGAGCAATAATACCAACAATGCTGGCGTCATCACTTCACCCACCGTTGAAATAATGGTACTTGGGCGAATCATGAATCCCATCGCGATAATATTAAAGATCACAGAGAAAATAAGACGTGTTGTCGCACTATCTTCAACGAGCCCCAATGGTAACCATGCCATTTCATAAGCGACATTAGTAATTCGAGGCATTGCAAAGGTTGAACCGATGACTAAATAAAGAATGGTTAAAAAGGCTACGCCTGCCCACTTGGGTAAGTCCTTAGTCAGTTCTTCACCACGTCCTAATACTGACACAACAACTAATGTAATAAATGGCATGAGTACGCCTGTTATCACAAATCCTAGCGAAGCGGTTGCCCAATGGTTACCTGCGGAGTAACCTTCCATCGGTGGAAAAATAATATTTCCTGCGCCTAAAAATAAAGCAAAAATCATCATGCCTAATACGATGATGTCTTTTTTTGAAAACATAAGTATTCTCGAATAAATAAATTTTAAG
>CAKQTN010000191.1:0-2670 GCA_934276625.1 uncultured Haemophilus sp. | reverse complement strand
CAATAAACGTCCACATAAATTTGAACCGATTTTTAACCGCACTTTGATGGCTTCTAAGGCTTGAATAGAGCCAACAACACCCACAATTGGCGCCAGTACGCCTGCTTCTACACAACTTAAAACATTTTGCCCAAAAAGTTGGCTAAGTTGGCGATAGGTTGGAGTATTGGGTTCGTAAGTAAAGACAGAAACTTGTCCTTCTAAACGAATTGCCGCACCTGAAATTAGCGGGATCTTCGCTTTCTCACAACTACGATCGAGTGCGTTACGAATATCCACGTTATCGGTACAATCTAATATCACATCAAAGTGCGGTATGATTTCCGCGAGTTTTTCTTCGGAAAGTTGTGCATTGATGGTTTCAATTTCGACGTGTGGATTAATTTGCTGTAAGGCAATTTTTGCCGATTCCACTTTAGGCATATTTAATCGACTATCGGTATGCAATACCTGACGTTGCAAATTAGAAAGCGATACGGTGTCGAAATCCAACAAGGTTAAATAACCCACGCCAGCGGCGGCAAGATATTGACTTGCCGCACAGCCTAAACCGCCCAGACCGACAATTAACATTCGGCTGTCTTTGAGTTTTTCTTGTCCGTCAAAATCAACCGCTTTTAAGATGATTTGGCGGTTATAACGCAGTTCTTCTTCGTAGCTTAATTCAGCCATTATTGCCCCAATAGGTGATTAAACGGTTCAATGGTGACGATTTCGCCCGCAGCGACATTACCGCGATCTTTTTCAAGACGAATAAAACAGTTACTTTTCACAAAAGAACTGAATAAATGCGAGCCTTGGAAACCAACAGGGTGCACTTCAAGTTGACCATTTTCATTAATTTGATAGAAACCACGTTGGAAATCTAAACGTCCTGGTGATTTTTTCAAATTGGTTTGGACAATCGCTTGGAAGTGCGGTTGTTTTTTCGGGTGTTTTTTACCGTTTAATTTGGCAATAGCCGGTTGAACCAATTGATAGAATGTCACTAATGCAGAAACCGGATTGCCAGGTAAACCGCAGAACCAAGCATTTTCTAATTTACCAAATGCAAATGGTTTGCCAGGTTTCATTGCTATTTTCCAGAAATTCACTTGGCCTACTTTTTCTAACACAGTTTTCGTGAAGTCAGCCTCACCCACCGAAACGCCACCGCTCGTGATGACAAGATCTGCTTGAGCTTGTGCTTTCACAAAAGCCGCTTCAAATTCTGCTTGGTTATCCGGCAGAATACCGAAATCAAGTACGTCACAATTTAATTTTTCTAGCATTAATTTCACAGTGAAGCGGTTGGTGTCGTAAATTTGTCCTGCTTGTAACGGTTGACCAACAGGGATTAATTCATCGCCGGTTGAAAGCACGGCCACTTTTAAGCGAGGGTAAGCTTTGACTTCAGCAATACCTAATGAAGCAAGTAAAGGTAAAGATACGGCATTTAACTCATCGCCTTGATGTAATACCACATCACCTTTTTTCACATCTTCACCAATGCGGCGAATATTCTGATTGGCTTTAGGTAAGGCAGCAAAAGTAACAGAACCATCTTCATTGACGGTGACCTCTTCTTGCATAACCACCGCATCGGCACCTTCAGGAATCATTGCACCCGTCATAATTCTGACCGCACTTTGTGCTACCCATACCCCTTGAAACGGATTACCCGCAAAGGATTTTCCTGCGACAGAAAGCGTCATAGATTGCTGTAAATCGGCTAAACGAACTGCATAACCATCCATCGCAGAGTTATCAAAAGAAGGCACGTTAATTGGAGAAATTACATCTTCCGCACACACTCGATCAGCGGCTTCAGTTAAAGCCAGTGTTTCAGTTTTTGTAGGGAAGGGAAGTTTGTTGAGCATTTGCGCCAAGGCATCTTCAAGTGGCAACATAATCAATCCTTTGGGTTGAGCGAAATAAAAGTGGATATATTGTAGCCCGAAATACAATATGAAGGAAATTAATAAATTAGGGTGATTTTTCGCATTTTACGAATAATTCATCTTTTGCTAAAATGCCGCATTATTTTTTTATAAATGGAAAGTGAATGAACGCGATTTCACCTGATGCGGAAAATGTCCGCCGAGCCTTGGTAGCCAAAGGTATCGAAACACCAATGATTGATCCGACTCAATGTAAAGATGAGCGCCGTGTGGCGATTGCTTCACATATGCGTGAAGTGATGAAATTGATTGGGTTAGATCTGCGTGATGATAGCCTAGAAGAAACACCAAATCGTTTAGCCAAAATGTTTATTGATGAAATTTTCAGTGGAATGGATTATGCCAATTTCCCGAAAATGACGAAAATCAAAAACCAAATGAAAGTGAGCGAAATGGTGCAAGTGAATGACATCACCTTAACCAGTACTTGTGAGCATCATTTTGTGACAATTGATGGCAATGTTGCTGTGGCATATTATCCCAAAGATTGGGTGATTGGCTTGTCTAAAATCAATCGCATTGTGGCGTTTTTTGCGCAGCGTCCGCAAGTGCAAGAGCGTTTAACCGAACAGCTTTTAACGGCATTTCAAACCATTTTAGAAACTGATGATGTGGCAGTTTATGTGAAAGCAACACATTTCTGTGTGAAAGCTCGCGGAGTAAAAGATACCCATAGTTATACCGTGACATCAGCCTATGGCGGGGTCTTTTTAGAAGATCGCGAAACTCG
>CAKQTN010000190.1:0-2678 GCA_934276625.1 uncultured Haemophilus sp. | reverse complement strand
CAATGGTTAGAAGACGATGAAAAACGCTCTGAGCTTTTAGGTGGTGCAGGAAAAGTACTTTCCAATAACAATGACAAATATTTAGATCAAACTGTACTCGACCTACAATTTGGTCACAGCCAACGTACAGGCTATGAACTTGGTAACAGCATTCTACGTCGCTTTGCTCGCGTAACCTCATTAAGTCGTAGCACACCACAACATGCAAGTCTTGGCGTATTGCGTTCACCCGATATTCCTTCTGTTCTGGTGGAAACAGGTTTCCTTTCCAATATGGAAGAAGAACAAAAACTGAATACCATTGCTTATCGTCGTCGTATTGCTTATATGATTTATGAAGGCTTAGTCGCTTATCGCAATGGTAATTTAAAAGCAATTGCTGTTCCACCTAGTGATGAGCAAGACAGCAAATCTACAAAATCAAACGACAAAAATAATGAAAAATCTGACCGCACTTCCGATGTGAAAGATAGCGGTATTCGTCATAAAGTGAAATCAGGCGAAAGCATTGGTAGCCTAGCAAACAAATATGATGTCAAAGTCAGTGAAATCATTGAGTTAAATAAACTGAAACGCAAAGAACTTTGGCTAAATGAAACCATTAAGATTCCTGATAATGGCAAAGGCAAAAAAGCGGAAGAACTAACTAAAAAAGAAGAGAAAAACACCGAAAAATCTGACCGCACTTCCGATGTCAAAGACAGCGGCGTACGCCATAAAGTGAAACCAGGTGAAAGCATTGGTAGCCTGGCGAACAAATATGATGTAAAAGTCAGTGAAATTATTGAGTTAAATAAACTGAAACGTAAAGAACTCTGGTTAAATGAAACCATTAAAATTCCGGATAACGGCAAAGGCAAAAAGGTAGAAGAAAAACCTAAATCGGATGATAAAGCCAAAGCCGATAACAAAGGAAAAAACAGTAAGATTGTTGAAGCTGAAAAAACCGTTTCTAAAAAAGATAAAAAACAAGAAAAAACCGAGAGTAAAAAAGAGCCTGAGAAAAAAGGCAACGATAAAAAAGACGCTTCTTCAAAAGGGAATGAGAAGAAAGATAATGGCAAGAAAGAAATCCCGCTTTACCATACGGTGAAAGCCGATCAAACTATCTATGCCATCTCTCGTGAATACAATTTACCAGTTAATCGTCTTTTAAAACTGAACCCAACATTGAAAAACGGCAAAGTCGTGACTGGTCAAAAAATCAAACTTAAAGAAAAATAAGGAATCCTATGGCAATCAAAATTCTTTCTCCACAGCTGGCTAATCAAATTGCCGCAGGTGAAGTGGTCGAACGCCCTGCTTCTGTGGTGAAAGAATTGGTAGAAAATAGCCTTGATGCCGGTGCCAATAAAATTCATATTGATATCGAAAACGGCGGCGCCAGCCTGATTCGTATTCGAGATAACGGCAGTGGCATTCCTAAAGAAGAATTAAGCCTCGCACTGGCTCGACATGCAACCAGTAAAATTGCCGATCTTGATGATCTCGAAGCCATTTTAAGTTTAGGTTTTCGTGGTGAAGCCCTAGCCAGTATCAGCTCGGTTTCTCGTCTCACACTTACCTCTCGCACTGCAGAGCAAAATGAAGCGTGGCAGGTTTATGCACAAGGGCGAGAGATGGAAACTACAATTAAACCCGCGTCTCATCCAATCGGCACAACAGTTGAAGTCGCGAATCTCTTTTTTAACACGCCTGCTCGCCGTAAATTCTTACGCACTGATAAAACAGAATTTGCTCATATTGATGAAGTCATTCGCCGAATTGCTTTAGCAAAATTTAATATTGCTTTTACGCTCACACATAACGGCAAAATTATTCGACAATATCGTCCTGCAACGAATGAAGAACAACAACTAAAACGCGTTGCCGCCATTTGTGGCGATGATTTTGTTCAACATGCCTTGCGCATTGATTGGAAACATGATGATCTGCATCTTTCTGGCTGGGTGGCGACACCTGAGTTTACACGTTCTCAAAATGATTTGAGCTATTGCTATATCAATGGACGAATGGTGCGTGATAAAGTGATCACCCACGCGATTCGCCAAGCTTATGCAGAACATTTGCATACTGAACAATATCCTGCGTTTGTGCTATTTATCGACCTCAATCCACATGATGTCGATGTCAACGTACACCCTACAAAACATGAAGTTCGTTTCCATCAAGCTCGCTTAATTCATGACTTTATCTGCCAAGGCGTAACAAATGCGCTCAATACTATTCCTCAAGCTGAATTGGATTTAGCTCCAGCGATAAATGAGGCAAGAGAGCCTTTGGCTTCATATAAACCTAACTATGAACCGAAACCCAATCGGGCGGCAGCGGGACACAATATTTTCGCTTCGAATCATCATCAGCCTCGCGAAAAACAATCAGAAAATCGGCCACACTTTTCAAACCGTAGTGAGTACGTTCCGTCATATGGTTATCGTGAACAACCTACAAAGACGGAACAACGCTTATATGGTGAATTAGTACGTCCTACAGAAGCATCTCAAGTTTTAACAACACCTGTCGTTGAACAACAACTCCCACAGACAAGTGATGCAGGCTATTTACGTGCATTGGCATTAATTGAAAATAAAGCATTGCTTTTACAACAAAATCAGCAGTTTTATTTGATGTCATTAGCTAAATTGCAAACCTTAAATTATGAATTAACCTTACAACAA
>CAKQTN010000189.1:0-2691 GCA_934276625.1 uncultured Haemophilus sp. | reverse complement strand
ATTTTTGATTGCACCTAATTCTTTTACGTCACCAACTGGTGTTGATGTACCGTGTACGTTGATGTAATCAATTGGAGCATCTACCGTTGCCATTGCTTGTTTCATACAACGCTCAGCACCTTCACCGCTTGGCGCTACCATGTCGTAACCATCAGAGGTTGCACCATAACCTACAATTTCTGCGTAGATTTTTGCGCCACGTGCTAATGCGTGTTCTAATTCTTCAACCACTACAACAGCGCCACCACCAGCGATAACGAAACCATCACGGTCTGCATCGTAAGCACGAGACGCTTTTTCTGGGGTATCATTGTATTTAGTTGAAACCGCACCCATTGCATCGAATTCAGTTGCACATTCCCAAGATAATTCTTCCGCACCACCCGCGAAAACCACATCTTGTTTACCCAATTGAATTAATTCAACTGCGTGACCGATACAGTGTGCAGACGTTGCACAAGCGGAACTGATTGAGTAGTTCACACCACGGATTTTGTAAGGGGTTGCTAAACAAGCTGATACGCTTGAAGCCATGGTTTTAGTTACTGCGTAAGGACCAATTGCTTTCACACCGCGTGGACCACGCACTGCATCACAAGCCACTAATTGGTTGTGTGCTGAACCAGTACCTGCACCGATTACAAGACCTGTACGGTCATTTGAAACTTGATCTTCTGTTAAACCTGAATCTTCAATCGCTTCACGCATAGAAAGGTATGCATAAGCTGCCGCATCACCCATAAAACGATACACTTTACGATCGATGTGCTCGCTTGGATCAAGTTTGATTGTGCCGGCAACATGGCTACGCATTTTCATTTCAATAAACTCAGGCACGACTTCAATACCAGATTTACCTGCTTTTAATGAAGCCAAAACTTCTTCTTTGTTGTTACCGATACTTGAAATAATACCAAAACCAGTAATTACAGCTCTTTTCATTCTTTATTCCTTATGAGTTAGGGGAAATTTAATTCAACTTACAGTTGTTAGCTGAACGCAATTTACTATGAAATGAAAATATTGCAAGCAATAATTCATTTGTTCGACCAGTTAAGTTTTAACCGACTCAAAATTTCCGTGCTATTATAAAAGAATTTGATAAGGCAAAAAAGGGCTAACACATGTTCACCATTCAGCACGCAAAAATCCATTTTAACCAAGAGAATACGCCTGTTTCGGATACATTTGATGATGTGTATTTTTCTAATCAAGATGGTTTAGCGGAAACCCATTATGTATTTTTAGAAGGTAATCTGTTGTGGGAACGTTGGGTTAATTATCAAGAAGCTCATTTTGTTATTGCTGAAACGGGGTTTGGCACAGGATTAAATTTCTTTGCAGTGACCACACTATTCCGTGAATTTCGTCAAAAATACCCAGATTCGCCTTTAAAACGCCTTTATTTTATCTCTTTTGAAAAATACCCTTTACCACTTGATGCATTACAACAAGCCCATTTAGCCTATCCGCAATTTGCTCACCTAGCTGAACATCTACAACAGCATTGGCTTAATCCTATTCAAGGTTGCTATCGTTTTCATTTTGATGAAACTACGTTAGATCTTTGGTTTGGTGATGTGGCTGAAAATCTGCCACAGCTTGGCGATTATATGAATGATAAAATTGATGCCTGGTTTTTAGATGGTTTTGCCCCGAGTAAAAACCCCGATATGTGGAACGAGCAGCTTTACCAGCAAATGTTTCGTTTTACCAAACCACAAGGCACCTTTGCGACATTTACTGCGGCAAGTGCGGTTAGAAAAGGCTTAGAAAATGCAGGCTTTAATATTACGAAACGAAAAGGCTTTGGTAAAAAGCGAGAATGTCTTTCTGGGCAAAAAACTTACGAAAAACTGACCGCACTTTCAGCACCCTGGTTTCATAGTCAGCCAGCCAATCTAAACAAGCAAGATATTGCCATTATTGGTGGTGGAATTGCTTCGCTTTGTACAGCCATTTCATTGGTTAAACGTGGGGCTAAAATCACAATTTATTGCGAAGATGAGCAAACCGCTCTCAATGCATCCGGCAATAAACAAGGCGCTTTTTATCCGCAACTGAGCGATGATAACGATCGCAATATTCGTTTTTATATTCATGCCTTTGCCTATGGTCATCAATTCCTACAATGGGCAATTCAGCACAAAATCGAATTTGAACATGAGTTCTGTGGTGTCGCGCTTTGTGCTTACAATGAGAAAACAGAAAGTAAATTAAATAAAATCGCTGAGCTGAATTTGCCTTCTGATTTATATCAGTCCTTAAGCCAAACTGAATTAAGCGAAAAAGTAGGTTTACCGTTACCTTTTGGTGGTGGTTTTATTCCTCAAGGCGCTTGGCTTGCTCCTCGTCAGTTAGTTCAGCATGCATTTGCCTTTTTGGAGAAACAAGGCGTCCAGATTAAAACATCACAAAAAGTAACCGCACTTTCTCAAACAAAAAATGGTTGGCAAATCACCACAGCTGAAAATGAAACTTTCTGCCATGAAGTGGTTGTTTTAGCAAATGGGCATAAACTCACGGAATTCGAGCAAACACAAAAACTCCTACTCTATCCTGTCCGCGGACAAGTGAGCCAAATTCCGACATCAGAAAACTTGCTTAAACTCAAAACCGTGTTGTGCTATGACGGCTATCTTACGCCAGCAGATCAAGCAAAAACCAGTCATTGTATTGGCGCAAGTCATG
>CAKQTN010000188.1:0-2699 GCA_934276625.1 uncultured Haemophilus sp. | reverse complement strand
GCCTCAGGTATTGAGTTTACGATTTATTTTTACAACCCGAATATTCATCCATTAAAAGAATATTTAATTCGTAAAGAAGAAAACATCCGCTTTGCCCAAAAATTTGGGATTCCGTTTATTGATGCAGACTACGATCGCCAACAATGGTTTGATCGCGCAAAAGGTATGGAATGGGAACCTGAACGTGGCATTCGCTGCACCATGTGTTTTGATATGCGTTTTGAAAAAGCAGCTGAATATGCTCATGAACATGGTTTCCCTGTATTTACCAGCTGCCTTGGTATTTCTCGCTGGAAAGATATGGATCAAATTAATGGTTGTGGTCACCGTGCGGCTGAAAAATATGATGATGTGATTTATTGGGATTACAACTGGCGTAAAGCTGGAGGATCTCAACGCATGATCGAAATCAGTAAACGTGAACGTTTTTATCAACAGGAATATTGTGGCTGCGTTTATTCTTTACGAGACAGCAATAAATGGCGTGAAGAAACAGGGCGACAAAAAATTGAAATTGGTAAACTCTATTACACACCAGATTAAAAACACATAAAAAAGAACCGCACTTTCAACATGCGGTTCTTTTTTATTTAATCTACAATGGTACGCCCACCTAATGCATTCTCTAAAGAATGATCTAACTGCTGAATTCGCGTACATAACACGTTTTCAATCTGGGCATTTTTATTTTTTTCTTGGGTTAATTCAAAACTTAAATTCAAGGCAACAATAGAAAGCACTCGGTCTAATTGCAATAAACCTGTACGCTCTTTCATTTCAGACACTTGAAGATCTAAATTACGCGCCGCTTGACGCAAAATCTCTTCTTGTTCTGCAGGGACATTCAAGCGCAGCACTTGCCCTAATACAACAACTTCAACCAGTTTTAATGACATGTTATTCCCTTATGTTGAATGCTCAAGTAATCCTATTATGCCACAGCCAAATGCCTTCGTCATACTTTTTACGTTTAATTGACCGCACTTTATCCGTTCGCCCCATTTCGCAATTTACGCTATAATGCGACACTTTTCATTATTTTTGAACGGAATATTTATGCCAACTATCGCTCCTAATCCATTAGTCCTAGTGGACGGTTCATCTTATTTATATCGTGCTTTTCATGCTTTTCCGCCGCTAACCAATTCTGCTGGCGAACCGACTGGTGCCATGTACGGTGTATTAAATATGCTCAAAAGCCTGATTTCACAAGTGCAACCGAGCCATATTGCGGTGGTCTTTGATGCGAAAGGCAAAACGTTCCGTGATGAAATGTTTGAACAATATAAATCCCATCGTCCACCGATGCCGGATGATCTACGCAAACAAATTCAGCCATTGCACGATATTATCCGAGCCCTTGGCATTCCTCTTTTAGTCATTGAAGGTGTAGAAGCCGACGATGTCATCGGGACCTTAGCGGTAGCGGCTTCCAAAGCCAATCAAAAAGTCTTGATTAGTACCGGTGATAAGGATATGGCACAACTGGTAGATGACAACATTATGTTGATCAACACCATGAATAATACCTTATTAGATCGCGAGGCTGTGATTGAAAAATACGGTATTCCGCCAGAACTCATCATTGATTACTTAGCGCTAATGGGCGATAGCGCCGATAATATTCCAGGCGTAGCGGGTGTCGGTGAAAAAACCGCACTTGGCCTCTTGCAGGGTATCGGCAGTATGGCAGAAATTTATGCCAACTTAGACAAAGTGGCTGAATTGCCAATTCGTGGGGCAAAAAAATTAGGTGATAAATTATTGGCTGAAAAAGAAATGGCCGACTTATCCTATCGTCTTGCCACGATCAAAACCGATGTCGCTCTCGATATCACTCCGGAACAACTTACCCTTGGTGCAAGCAATAACGATCAACTTACCGAATATTTCGGCCGTTATGAATTTAAACGTTGGCTCAATGAAGTGATGAATGGTGCTGATTCCATTACTAATAATAACGAACAACCGACTAAAATTAATCATTATCAAGCCACTCCTTCGCTCGCTCAAGACAATAGCGATGAAACATTACCGGCAATTCAAATTGATAGTAGCCGTTATGAAACCTTGCTCACCGAAGCGGATTTAAATCGTTGGGTGGAAAAACTCAAGCAAGCTAAACTTTTTGCGCTAGATACAGAAACCGATAATTTAGATTATATGGCTGCCAACTTGGTGGGCATTTCCTTTGCGTTAGAAAACGGTGAAGCAGCTTACTTACCGCTGCAATTAGATTATTTAGGTGCGCCGAAAACCCTTGAAAAAACAACCGCACTTGCTCTGTTAAAACCGGTTTTAGAAAATCCTGCTATTCAAAAAGTCGGGCAAAACTTCAAGTACGACCTCACCATCTTTGCCCGTAATGGCATTGATGTGCAAGGTGTGGCTTTCGATACCATGTTGGAGTCCTATGTGCTCAATAGCACTGGTCGTCATAATATGGATGATCTAGCGAAACGTTATTTAGGGCATCAAACCATTAGTTTTGAAGAAATTGCAGGCAAAGGTAAAAATCAGCTGACCTTTAACCAAATTCCATTAGACCAAGCCGCCGAGTACGCTGCGGAAGATGCTGATGTGACAATGAAACTGCAACAAGTACTATGGGAAAAACTCTCTAAAGAACCCACTCTTGAAAAACTCTTTAAAGAAATGGAATTGCCATTGTTAGGCGTACTTTCCCGTATGGAACGTCG
>CAKQTN010000187.1:0-2703 GCA_934276625.1 uncultured Haemophilus sp. | reverse complement strand
CAAATGATCGGTGTAGGTTTCGTGATTGGTATCTTACAAGATTCAACAGAAACCGCGCTAAACTCTTCAACTGACGTATTATTTACTGCGGCAGTATGTATGGAAGAAGAGCGTAAAAACGGTTAATTAAATTAATCTAATAAGGCGGGCAATTGCTCGCCTTTTGTTTTTAAAGGAAAGAGAATGGCACTTTTAATTCAGCAAGCAAAATTTAAGCTTTATCAAAAACAGACCTTAAACTTACCGCACTTTGCGATTGAGCCACAACAATATTGGGTTGTGGTAGGCAGTAATGGGAGTGGGAAATCGGCGTTTGCTTTAGCTTTGCAAAATGAGTTACCTTTACAGGAAGGGGAGTACCATAATTCCTTCAAACGTGTTCACTCCTTTTCTTTTGAAAAACAACGAGAAATTCTTGAAGCCACATTAAAGAATTTAAACAACGATGATACCGATCCAGATTTCTTTGGTAAAACGGCAAGAGAAACCATTTTAAATGGCAGCACGGAACTCACTTTTTGTGAACAAATTGCAGAAAAATTAGGGATTACTTATCTCTTAGATCGTTTCTTTATCAAACTTTCTACTGGGGAAACACGAAAAGTCTTATTGGCACAAACATTATTGCAAAAGCCCGATTTATTAATTTTAGATGAACCTTTTGAAGGGCTAGATCAGCAATCAGTAAAAGATTGGATGGTGATGTTGAACGAACTAAAAAAAGAATGTGCTATCGTTCTAATCGTTAATCGTTTGGCAGATATTCCGGCTGAAGCGACTCATTTAGCGATGTTGGAAAATTTAGAGTTAGTATTAGAAGGTGTACGCCAATCCATTGAGCAACAAAGTATTTATCAACAATTAGTGTATGCGGAACAGTCTGTTGATGTTGCGTTGCCTGAGCCGGCCTCACCATTACTAAAACTGTCTGAAAACCAACCGCACTTTGAACTTAAAAATGTTACAGTTCAGTATGGCGATAAAGTGATTTTGGATCATTTAAATTGGGTTGTTCAGCCAAATCAAAATTGGTGGATTAAAGGACCAAATGGCGCAGGGAAGTCAACCTTACTTTCGTTAATTACAGGTGATCATCCTCAAGCCTTTGCGAATCATGTGGTGATTTTTGGTAAACAACGTGGTTCAGGCGAAACCATTTGGGATATCAAACAAAAAATGGGTTACGTAAGCAGCCAACTGCATTTAGATTATCGTGTGAATTGTTCCGTGCTAGATGTGATCATTTCAGGTTTTTTTGACAGTATTGGGATTTATCAACAAGTGCCAGAGGCAATTCGTTTGAAAGCCATGCAATGGTTAGCTCGTTTAAATCTGACTCATTTAGCAAAAAAGCCATTTCGTTCACTTTCTTGGGGACAGCAACGTTTGCTTTTAATTACACGAGCGATGGTGAAGCATCCGCCTGTTTTAATTTTAGATGAGCCTTTTCAAGGGCTTGATGGGTTAAATCGCAAGTTAGTGAAACATTTTATCGAACAACTCGTTAATAATAGTGAAACTCAGCTTTTATTTGTTTCTCATCAAGATTTAGATGCCCCGAATTGCATTACGCATCTTTTTGAATTTATAAGAAAAAACGATAAATATATTTATGTACAAAGTGCGGTCTAATTTGATAGACTTTTCTTATATTTCCTCATCATTAAGGAGCAATCTATGGAAGGCTTATCTATTGCCGCAATCGTCTTTATTGTATTAGTTGTTGTTGTGCTATTTTCGGCACTTAAAACTGTACCGCAAGGTTATAACTGGACGATTGAGCGTTTTGGACGTTATACCCACACCTTAATGCCTGGCTTGAACTTTGTGGTCCCATTTGTGGATCGTGTTGGCCGTAAGATCAATATGATGGAACAGGTATTAGATATTCCCTCACAAGAAGTCATTTCTAAGGATAACGCCAACGTATCCATTGATGCGGTCTGTTTCGTTCAGGTGATTGATGCTCGTAGTGCAGCTTATGAAGTGAACCATTTAGAACAGGCGATTATCAATTTAACCATGACTAACATTCGTACTGTATTAGGTTCGATGGAATTGGATGAAATGCTTTCCCAACGTGATTCCATTAATGGTCGCTTGCTGGCAATTGTGGATGAAGCGACCAATCCTTGGGGAATTAAAGTTACTCGTATTGAAATTCGCGATGTGCGTCCACCACGTGAGTTGATTGATTCAATGAACGCACAAATGAAAGCAGAACGTAATAAACGTGCGGAAGTCTTGGAAGCGGAAGGGATTCGTCAGGCAGAAATTCTACGTGCAGAAGGGGAAAAACAAGCCCGTATTTTGAAAGCGGAAGGGGAACGTCAAGAAGCCTTCTTACAAGCAGAAGCACGTGAACGTGCAGCGGAAGCGGAAGCGAAAGCAACTCAAATGGTGTCAGAAGCAATTGCTAGCGGTGATACCAAAGCGATCAATTACTTCATCGCACAAAAATACACAGAAGCTTTAAAACAAATCGGTGGTTCACCGAATAGCAAAGTGGTCATGATGCCGCTTGAAGCTGGCAATTTAATCGGTTCGGTAGCGGGTATTGCCGAACTGTTAAAAGGCGATAAAAAAGCGTAATTTATTAAAGTGCGGTTAAAAATGACCGCACTTTTTCTCTCAAGGAGTTGATATGGCAGATTGGTTAACAACTTGGTCGGTTTGGCATTGGTTGGTATTAGGTTTTGTATT
>CAKQTN010000186.1:0-2705 GCA_934276625.1 uncultured Haemophilus sp. | reverse complement strand
GATGTTGAAATTCGTGTGCCACACTTCGGTTATGCAGATCGTATTCAAGAAATCCACATCAAAGTGATTCATATTTTGATGATGTTAGTTGAATTTGAGATGGCGAAAGAGGCCTAATTCGCGATAAGTGCGGTTTAAAATTCAATGATTTAAAGATCCCAAAAAGTTTTTTGGGATTTTTTTACAAAAGCACTTGCATAATTAATCATTAAAAAGTAATATTTATTCATTCTTAGAAATCAAGAGAGGATAGCAGTAAACTTAGTATGGCGATTAGTGTTAAAAATTTGAATTTCTTTTATGGTTCATCACAGGCATTGTTTGATATCAATCTTGATGCACAAGAAGGCGATACCGTGGTGTTACTTGGACCAAGTGGTGCAGGAAAAAGTACGTTAATCCGTACATTAAATTTATTAGAAGTGCCGACCTCTGGTGAATTGCATATTGCGAATAATCATTTTGATTTGTCTCAAGCGAATAATAATCCGAAAGCCATTCGTCAACTTCGTCAAGATGTCGGCATGGTATTTCAACAATACAATCTTTGGCCGCATTTAACGGTGATTGAAAACCTAATTGAAGCGCCCCAAAAAGTATTAGGCATTAGCGAAGAAGAAGCGAAAAAAGATGCATTAGAACTTTTAAAACGTTTACGTTTGGAAGAGCATGCCGATCGTTTTCCTCTTCACTTATCAGGCGGTCAGCAACAACGTGTTGCTATTGCTCGAGCATTAATGATGAAACCACAAGTGTTGCTGTTTGATGAACCAACGGCAGCACTGGATCCTGAAATTACAGCTCAAGTTGTTGATATCATTAAAGAGCTTCAACAAACAGGTATTACTCAGGTGATTGTGACCCACGAAGTGAACGTGGCACAAAAAGTGGCGACCAAGGTCGTCTATATGGAACAAGGTAAGATTATTGAAATGGGCAGTGCAGATTGCTTTGATAATCCAAAAACCGAACAATTTAAACAATATCTTTCACACTCAGAATAAGGAAACACAACATGAAAAAATTACTTTTAAGCGCAATGTTAATGGGCTCAGCTTTTGCTGCAAATGCACAAGAAATCACTTTCGCGATGGAGCCGAGCTACCCGCCATTTGAAACAACAAATGAAAAAGGTGAAATTATCGGTTTTGATGTGGATGTAGCGAATGCAATTTGTAAAGAAATCCAAGCGACTTGTCATTTCAAAAGCCAATCTTTTGATGCATTAATTCCAAGCTTGAAAGCAAAACGTTTTGATGCAGCGATTTCTGCAATGGATATTACTGAAGCGCGTGCAAAACAAGTTTCATTTTCTAATGCGTATTATGACAGCACAGCAAGTTATGTCGCTTTAAAAGGCAAAGCAGATTTAGCTTCAGCAAAAACAATTGGTGTTCAAAACGGAACAACATTCCAACAATATACCGCAGCAGAAACCAAGCAATATAATGCAAAATCTTATGCAAGCTTACAAGATGCGATCTTAGACTTAAAAAATGGTCGTATTGATATCATCTTCGGTGATACAGCCGTATTGTCTGATATGATTTCTAAAGAGCCTGAAATTCAATTTGTTGGCGAGAAAGTGACTAACAAAAAATATTTCGGTAATGGTTTAGGTATCGCGGTGAATAAATCAAGCAAAGAATTGCTAGAAAGCTTAAATAAAGGTTTAGAAACTGTGAAAGCAAATGGTGAATACCAAAAAATCTATGACAAATGGATGACAAAATAATCTATGTTTTATGATTATCTTACATTAATTGGACATGCAGCCCTAATGACCTTAGGGCTTGCTATTTGCTCGTTAATTGTCGGTTTATTGCTCAGTATTATTTTTACGGCTTTAGAAGCAAATAAATATGTCTTTATTGCAAAACCAGCTTCTGTTGTGATCGCTTTATTGCGTGGTTTACCCGAAATTTTAGTGGTTCTACTGATTTATTTTGGTTCAACCCAAGTGGTAGAAATGCTAACGGGTGAGTATATCGAATTCAGCGCCTTTGGTTGTGGTGTATTTGCATTGTCTTTGATTTTTGCCTCTTATGCTTCACAAACCTTACGTGGTGCGATTCAAGCCATTCCAAAAGGACAGTGGGAATCAGGTGCAGCTTTAGGGTTAAGCCGACCTTATACTTTCATTCATTTGATTATGCCGCAAGTATGGCGACACGCTTTACCAGGCTTAAGCAATCAATGGCTCGTGTTATTAAAAGATACGGCATTGGTGTCATTAATTGGTGTTGATGATTTAATGCGCCAGGCAGGATACATTAATACAAATACTCATGAACCTTTTACTTGGTATGGTATTGCTGCGTTGATTTATTTAGTGATTACGTTGATCAGCCAAGCGGGTATTCGCAAATTAGAATTACGTTTCACTCGATTTGAACGGGGAGTCGAATAATGTTTCAAGAGTATTTAGCAGTGATTGCTCAAGGCATTCCGACTAGCCTGTTGCTTACAGTTGTGTCTTTGTTTATTGCCTTTTTCTTAGCATTGGGTTTAACCTTCTTGCTTTCTATCGGCAATAAATTGGTGAAAAGTGCGGTCAATTTGTTCCTTGTTTTATTTACAGGTACCCCACTTTTAGTGCAATTTTTCTTAATTTATGCAGGTCCAGGACAATTCCAATGGTTGGTGGACAGCCCATTATGGGGATTATTCTCCAACGCATGGTTCTGTGCAGCATTAGCTTTAGC
>CAKQTN010000185.1:0-2707 GCA_934276625.1 uncultured Haemophilus sp. | reverse complement strand
AAAAAGCCGCTTAATCCCGCGATAAATAACCATTTGTTTTTCATTTAAAATTTTCCTATTAATACCGCTAAAATCCCTGCGGCGATGAGAGGTCCCACCGGAATACCGCCTAAGAAAGACACACCAATAATCGTACCAATTAATAATCCTGTCACCAAAACAGGTTGTTCACTCATTAATGGTACGCCTTTACCAGCAAGCCATGCGACAAATACTCCCGTTAAAATAGAGACACCCATTTTCCAGTTTAAAAATGAACTGAGATCGGGTAGTTGGATTTTTCCCGACACTAATGGCGCTAGGACACCAATCGTTAAAATGATAATCCCGATTTTGACACCGTATTGTTCGAGTATAGGAATGTATTTGGATAATAAGGTTTGCTGCATGATTAACAGCACGGCGGCTGAGATGGTAATCGCGCTATTTTGGCTAATTAAACCTAAAACAATTAAGAAAACCAATAGCAACGCGACCATATTGAATTGTAATGTCATAATACCTCTAAAGTGCGGTCAAAAAACTGACCATTTTTATGCGTGTAAAGTTTTTGTAAATTATACCAATTTCTTGCTTTTCTGTGTTTTTTATTTAGTGAAAAAAAGCTAGAATACAAGTCAACTTTCTTCTCATACTCCCTGTTTTTACTAAGGTTTTTTGCCCTATGTCGAATGTCGTCAGCCCTGAATTAATTAAAACTGTAGTCCTGCTTGCTACCAGTGTCACTATCGTGCCGCTTTTTAAGCGTATTGGCTTAGGTAGCGTGTTAGGCTATTTAGTGGCTGGCTGTTTAATTGGTCCTTCCGTTTTCGGCGTAGTGAAAGATGCCGAATCGATTCTGCATATGGCTGAACTTGGCGTGGTGATGTTCTTATTTATTATCGGTTTGGAGATGCATCCGGAACGTTTATGGGCCATGCGAAAAGCAATCTTCGGACGGGGCTTTCTACAAGTCGGGCTGTGTGGTGCTCTGCTTACCTTTGCTGGTATCTATATTTTAAATCTTCCTAAAGAAGTCGCATTTATTGCGGGTATGGGCTTTACCCTTTCTTCCACCGCTATTGTGATGCAGGTATTAGAAGAACGCGGGATTACGAACACACCAAAAGGCCAACGGGTGATTTCAACCTTAATCTTTGAAGACTTATCCATTGTGCCATTATTGGCTTCTATTGCCTTTTTAACGCCTGAAACCAAACATATTGAACATCAAACAAACTGGACATCTATTGCTATTGCACTCGGTGCCGTTGTCAGTTTAGTGGTTGCGGGTAAATGGTTAATGAACCCAATTTTCCGTTTGATTTCTAAAGCCCATATTCGTGAAATGATGACAGCTGCTGCTTTACTTGTTGTATTAGGTGCGGCATTAGCGATGGAAGCGAGTGGCCTTTCAATGGCGATGGGCGCATTCGTTGCGGGTGTAATGCTTTCAGAATCCGCATTCCGCCACCAATTAGAAGCCGATATTGAACCATTCCGTGGTTTATTGCTTGGTCTCTTCTTTATGGGCGTGGGAATGTCACTTGACCTCAGTTTAGTCTTCAATGATGCGGTTTGGTTGTTAGGTATCGTATGCCTTTACATCGTCGGCAAAGCCTTAGCCGTTTATACCGTAGCGCGTATTACGAAACTAGACCGTACCGAATCTGTTGGACGAATGACCATCATGGCGCACGGTGGTGAATTTGCATTCGTACTCTTCTCTGCTGCGACCACTGCAGGCGTAATGACAAAAGATCAAAATGCGACTTTTACCGCTGCGGTAATTATCTCGATGTTATTCTCCCCATTAATTGGTTTATTGATGCGTAAAATCAACCAACGCAAATCAGCGAATCAAGAGGAAAAAGTCGATACTAGCGATCTCGATCCAATTGTAGATTTAGAAGATAGCGTGCTCGTGATTGGTTTTGGTCGTTTCAGCCAAATCGTGTGTCAATCGCTTCTTGTTCGAGGTATTAACGTCTCGGTGATTGACCGCAACATTGAAAACATTCGTGCAGCAGCGAAATTCGGTTTTAAAGTCTATTACGGTGACGGTATTCGTCTTGATGTATTACGTGCTGCTGGTATTGAAAAAGCCAAATGTGTCGTCATCGGGATTAACGATACACAGCGTATTGAAAATATTGTTGAGAATCTGAAAGATGCTTATCCGAAACTCCCAATTTTGGCTCGAACTTATGACCGTAAAACGACAGTAAGTCTTATTAAGAAAGATGTGGACTTTATTGTACGTGAGACCTTTGAGTCTGCCCTCACGCTCAGTCATGCAACCTTAGTGCAATTAGGCGTGAATAAAATTGAAGCAGATGAAATCATTGCGGAAGTTCGTTATTTAGATCAAGAACGCTTGAATGAAGAAGTTTTGCATGGTTTCTCAACGGACATCATCCGAAAATATTGGATGCCTAAACCATTCATCAAACCACATTCTGATGCTGAAGCATTAAATGAAGAAACGGCTGAAATCTTAGAAAAAGAAGATGATATCAATGATGAAGCCGCGGTCGAAACCCTTCTTCATGATGATTCTGAAACCGAAAAACAAAAAGAAGTCGAATAACAAAAAAGCCCGATAAATCATTATCGGGCTTTTTATTAGGCTTTCATTGTCACAACCCAGCAGTTGTGGATTTGTTTATTTCGCTCAAAATCAAGCGGTAAGGTTTTCGCTGAAATTTCGACCGCACTTAATCCTAAT
>CAKQTN010000184.1:0-2717 GCA_934276625.1 uncultured Haemophilus sp. | reverse complement strand
TTGAACAACAACGTCAAGCTGTACAATTTTATTTAGATAAATATGCAGATCCAGAAATTGAGTTTGAATCTCACATTGTATGGAGCAGCAATGAAGCGGATGCAATTCGTGAAGAAGTTGAAAAAAATCAATATGACCTCGTTGTAAAATACACCAAAGATGAAGAAAGCTTCACTTCATTGATTTTCACACCTGTAGATTGGCAATTATTACGTAAATGTCCAATTCCAGTATTAATGGTGCGTGATGGTGACTGGAAACACCAACGCCGTATTTTAGTCGCCGTGAATGTATCGGGTGAACAGGAATATCAAGATGAATTCAATCAAGAATTAGTTTCAACAGGGATAAATTTAGCGGAGAACTTAAACCGTGGTAACGTACATTTAGTGGCGGCCTACCCTGTTGCGCCAATTAATATGGCGATTGATTTACCTGAATTTAATACCTCAGGTTATGAAAATGGCATTCGTGGCCAACATCTCATCAATATGAAAGCTTTACGTCAAAAATTTGGTATTGATGAAGATCATACCCATGTACGCGAAGGTTTCCCTGAAGAAGTGATTCCTGAAGTGGCGAAAGAAATTGAAGCAGAATTAGTGATTTTAGGCACAGTAGGTAGAACAGGTTTATCTGCAGCGTTATTAGGTAATACGGCTGAACATGTGATTAGTAAATTAAGCTGCAATCTATTAGCCATTAAACCTTCTAAAAAATAAGCCTATTTAGCTTTTTATTTAAAATAAGTGCGGTCAAAAAAACAATCGTTTTAATGACCGCACTTTTTTGTTAAGAAAATGTGAAGTTCCTCACAAAATCAACTTTTTCCATTCGTCTCATCATTTCTTTTTCGTTATACTCGTCCGCCCTATCGAAGACTTTCTATAAATTGATTTATTGATTAAAAAGGAAAGACAATGAAAAAAACATTAATTGCAGCACTACTTGGTTTCTCTGCGCTCGCGCAAGCTCATGAAGTTTGGGTTGCAACACCGGCACAACTTGCTTCCAATTCCGTTTTAAAAGCTGATTTAGCTTATGGTGACTACCCTTACGTTGAAAAAATTCCTGAAAAACGTCTTGCTATTTTTCCCCCGATGGAACTCATCAATCAAGATGGTGAAATGCAAACATTAGTACAAAAAGGTGAAAACTACCAATATCAATCAGAAAAACCGTTAAAAGACGGTTCATATTGGGTAACGGCAACTTATAAACCAACTTTCTGGTCACAAAATAATGAAGGTTGGAAAATGGATAACTTACAAGGCACACCAAATGCATTCTATTGCGAACAAACTCAAATGTTTGGTAAAGCCTTTACTGTGGTAGGTAAGAAACCATTGAATGCGGATATGGCGATGACACGCATCGGTTTACCACTTGAAATTGTGCCACTCAAAGATCCAAAAACAATTAAAGCGGGTGAAGCTTTCCCTCTTCAAATTTTCTATAAAGACCAGCCTCTTGCGGGTGAAACGATTATCGCAACGTCTGATACCTTTGTCGTGAAAGATATGGAAGCGGCAACTTCTCACCGTGAACCACAAGCATTTTCAGGTAAAACAGATAGTGAAGGTAAAGTTAACTTTATCCCATTAATTGAAGGTGTTTGGAAACTTAAAGTGATTCATAAAGAACCATTTGAAGATCAAAAGGTGTGTCAACAATCAGCAAATTACGCAACGTTAATTCTACCTGTTGGTAAAGCGCGTGCTAAACTGCCACCAAAACCAGAACATCATCACCATTAATCATAAAAAAAAGTGCGGTCAAATTTAACCGCACTTTTTTAATATGTCCTCAACGCTGGAGGTTGATAATGTTTAATAAAGGTTTCGATTTCTTGAAGATCATTCGAGAATAAAATTTTCTCAAAATCACCTTGAGTAAAAAAGCCTTTTTTCACCATATGGTTAAAAAAGGATTTTAATGAATCGAAATACCCCTTTTCATTAAATAGAATACAAGGATTATTATTTTTCCCTATTCGAGCCCAAGAAATCACTTCAGCAATCTCTTCTAAAGTGCCTGGTCCACCAGGCAAAGCAATATAAACATTGCCAAGCTCAACCATTTTATTTTTTCGCTCAGACATACTTTCAACAATCACGGTCTTAGTCAAATTAGGATGTGAAACTTCTCTGTCTTGTAAAAATTGAGGAATAATGCCAATTACTTTGCCTTGATGAGCGAGCACAGTATCAGCAACCACGCCCATTAATCCCAATTTTCCGCCACCATAAACTAAAGTATGTTGGCCATCTGCAATCCATTTCCCTAATTTTTCTGCGGCAGTCTGATAGGCAGAATCATTACCTAAACTCGCACCGCAATAAACCGTGATGTTCATCCTACTTTTTCCGTTCTACCCATTTTCCATCAATATAATCCACAATCCATTTTGTGGCTTTGCCATTCTTTTCAGAAGTCACATATTGATGTTTTTCTTTACGGCTGAAACGGATAATCGCGTCATTACCCTCAGGGTCTTTTTGTGGCGCATCGGCTAGATAACGTAATTTTTCTGGTAAACGATCACGATAAAGCGCTAATTCCGCCACTTTTGCAGGTCGAGTTTCACGTGATTTCGGGAAGTTATGTGCTGACATGAACACGCCACTAGCACCATCACGCAATACAAAATACGCATCAGATTTTTCACATTTCAGTTCAGGGAAATGAACCGGCTCTTCTTTTGGCGGTGCAACCTC
>CAKQTN010000183.1:0-2753 GCA_934276625.1 uncultured Haemophilus sp. | reverse complement strand
CCTAAAATATTTTTGATTAAACGATTACCGATATCGCGAATATCACCTGCACGTTCTTTTAAGTATTCATCATCAATTTCAGACAACATTTCAACTTGTTGATCGATGATTTTACTTGCTGCCACACTCGCATTCACTTTGTTTGAACGAAGATAATCAATAATTTCCTCTTCTAACTCTTCATCTTCAAGGATCATTAAATGGCCTTCAAAGATGGCCGCT
This sequence comes from uncultured Haemophilus sp., assembly GCA_934276625.1. Lineage (GTDB taxonomy): Bacteria > Pseudomonadota > Gammaproteobacteria > Enterobacterales > Pasteurellaceae > Haemophilus_D. Next base: position 2,531 of record CAKQTN010000183.1, on the reverse strand, counting down.
TTTTCTTCACCTAAGGATTTTAATGCACGTTGATGAATAGAATTAAGTTGCTCAACTGCAGCTTCACGACCAGCATAAAAACGGGCAACTTCTGCCTCAACTTGATCTTCTGAAATTTTTTGCGTATCAAGAACAATTTTTTCTTCTTTTAATACTAAGGCTTTACCAAAAACGATACCTGGTGACGCTGGAATACCTGTAATCATACTTTTACCTTCCGAGATAATTTATTAAAGGTTAGATAAACAATAGCCATAGAATAGAAATCCTATGGCTAATCGTAAATTATTCTAAAGTAGGAATTAATGCTACTAAATGTTCAACGGCTTGTTGTTCGTCTTCACCTTCCGCCGAGATGGTGATTACAGTTCCTTGCGTTAAGCCTAAGGTTTGTAGCTTAAATAGGCTTTTCGCACTTGCACTTTTACCACCGGAGGTCACTGTTACATCAGAAGCAAATGCTTTAGCTTCTTTAACAAATTGCGCCGCCGGACGGGTGTGTAAACCATTAGGAGCTGTAATTTCTACATCTTTTGAGAACATAATGTTACCTCTATAGTAATTGTAAAATTTAGTCTATAAATCCGCTGTAGTATCTCTATTAAATGCCCAATAATCAAGGCTAAACACAAAAAAACTTGAGCTACATCACGAAATTAGGGGTACTTTATACCTAATTTACAGTAAATTGTCTACTACACAGAAAAATGACGTTGTGATTTTGTCTCACTTAAACTTTCAATTAAGCGATGATAATTCTCATAGCGTATAGGTGAAATCCGACCTGCTTCGACAGCCTCACGTAATGCACAGCCAGGATCGTTCAAATGCTTACAATCTCTGAATTTACATGTACCTAAGACATATTGAAATTCACGATAGCCTTTGGTGATCTGATCTGGCTCCAAATGCCATAAACCAAACTCACGAATCCCAGGTGAGTCAATCAAATTACCGCCTTGTGGCAAATGATATAAACGAGAAGAAGTTGTGGTATGTTGTCCCAAGCCTGAGGTTTCGCTGATGCCACCGACTTGCGCATTGACGGTTGGTAAAATATGGTTAATTAAACTGGATTTGCCTACCCCTGATTGCCCTACAAAAATGGACGTTCCATCACTTAAAAGTGCGGTCAATTTTTCCATATTTTTTCCGGTTTCAGCAGAAATGATGATGGTCTGATAACCAATATCACGGTAAATCTGTAACTGACTTTCCACTTCCTGCTCTTGCTCCGAATTCAGTAAATCGCCTTTATTTACCACGATGACAGGCTCGATCCCCGCATTTTCACACACCACTAAATAACGATCGATAATATTGAGTGAAAGTACTGGCACAACCGCAGAAACAATAATAATACGATCGATATTGGCCGCAATCGGTTTCAGCCCATCATAATAATCTGGACGAGCAATTTCATTTTGTCTTGGGTGAATAGCTTCAATCACGCCACTCACACCTTGGAGCTGCTCATTGCCTTGTCGCCAAATCACTTTGTCTCCAACCACGAGACTAGAAAGTGTACGACGTAAATTACAACGGAAAATTTCGCCTTGCGCGTTTTCTACATCTGCATGAACCGAATAACGCGTGACCACTACCCCATCTTGGCTTTCGCCTAGCATATCATCTTGCCATTCCACTTCTTTCTTCTTGTGGCGATGCAAAGCTTTCGCGTTATTTGATTGAATTCGACGAGTTTGATTTTGCGTTAGTTTACGTTTGCTCATAAAGTGCGGTCGTTTTTTCCGATGTTTTTCGTTAAAATAAACGGGATTACAAAATGTTCATAGGATACCTTATATTATGCAATTAGATAAACAAAATCTGATTTGGATCGATTTAGAAATGACAGGATTAGATCCTGAAAAAGAACGAATTATTGAAATCGCAACCATCGTGACAGATAAAGATCTCAATATTTTAGCGGAAGGGCCTGTGATTGCGGTGCATCAAAGTGATGAATTATTAAACAAAATGTCGGAATGGTGCGTAAAAACCCATACAGCAAATGGCTTAGTTGACCGTGTCAAAGCGAGCAAACTCACCGAACGTGCGGCTGAATTACAAACATTAGATTTTTTAAAACGATGGGTACCGAAAGGTGCTTCACCGATTTGTGGCAACAGCATCGCACAAGATAAACGCTTTCTTTATAAATATATGCCTGATTTAGCCGATTATTTCCATTATCGTCATCTAGATGTCAGCACGTTAAAAGAATTAGCTGCTCGCTGGAAACCAGAAATTTTAGACGGGTTCAAAAAAGGCAATACTCATTTAGCCCTTGATGATATTCGAGAGTCAATAAAAGAGTTAGCTTACTACCGTGATCACTTTATTAATCTGGGGTGATGAAAACTTAGGCAAACTCAATCATTTGCAAAATCTGCGCTTGCGTTGAATAAATTTTTTCGTATAATGTTGCCTCATTCACCAATGTGAAATGCGGGAATAGCTCAGTTGGTAGAGCACGACCTTGCCAAGGTCGGGGTCGCGAGTTCGAGCCTCGTTTCCCGCTCCAAATT
>CAKQTN010000182.1:0-2757 GCA_934276625.1 uncultured Haemophilus sp. | reverse complement strand
CCTCGTAAAATCAAATAACCGGCAGCAATGGCACAAGCCAAAGAAAAAAGTGCGGTTAAAATTTGTGAGGTTTTTGAAATCTTCATAAAGTTTACCTATAAAATCAAAACGGCGATATTTTATCGCACTTTTCTGACCAATTTCCATTTTTAACTTTTTCGCTCTTTTGCTAGAATAGGCCAAATTTTGTAACCGACAAAGGAAAAGACAAATGAGCCAACCAATTTACAAACGTATTTTATTGAAATTAAGTGGTGAAGCATTACAAGGAGATGAGGGGTTCGGTATCGATCCTTCAATCCTTGATCGTATGGCGTTAGAGATTAAAGAATTAATTGAAATGGGCGTGGAAGTTGGTGTTGTGCTCGGTGGTGGTAACTTATTCCGTGGCGCAAAATTAGCTAAAGCCGGCATGAATCGAGTGGTGGGTGACCACATGGGAATGCTTGCAACGGTGATGAATGGCTTGGCAATGCGTGATGCGCTTCACCGTGCAGATGTGAATGCAAAATTAATGTCTGCGTTCCAATTAAATGGTATTTGCGATACCTATAACTGGTCTGAAGCGATTAAAATGTTGCGTGAAAAACGTGTGGTGATTTTCTCAGCAGGTACAGGTAGCCCATTCTTTACAACAGATTCTGCCGCATGCTTACGAGGTATCGAAATTGAAGCGGATATCGTGTTAAAAGCGACCAAAGTTGATGGTGTGTATGATTGCGACCCAGCAAAAAATCCTAATGCGAAGCTATACCATAAATTATCTTATGCAGAAGTGATTGATAAAGAATTAAAAGTAATGGATTTAGCAGCGTTCACACTTGCGCGTGACCACGGTATGCCAATTCGTGTATTTAATATGTGTAAACCAGGCGCGTTACGCAAAGTCGTACTCGGTACAGAAGAAGGCACAACGATTTGTTAATTTTTTTAACGAATAAAATGGCGAGAAACTATCTCGCCTTTTTTATGAATAAATTTATTCAAAACTCCCTAAAAATCCAGTAAAATCACTGTGTTTTATCTTTATTTATTGAAAAGGACAGATGAATGATTAATGAAATCAAACAAGATGCTGAAGCTCGCATGGAAAAAAGCCTCGAAGCGTTGCGTGGGCATATTGCAAAAATCCGTACAGGTCGTGCTCAACCTAGCTTATTAGATGCGATCCAAGTGGAATACTATGGTGCAGCGACACCACTTCGTCAATTAGCTAACGTTGTTGCAGAAGATGCGCGTACTTTAGCGGTAACGGTATTTGACCGTTCTTTAATCAGCGCAGTAGAAAAGGCGATTTTAACTTCTGATTTAGGTTTAAATCCATCTTCAGCGGGTACAACGATTCGCGTACCTCTTCCTCCATTAACTGAAGAACGTCGTCGTGATTTAATTAAAATCGTAAAAGGCGAAGGTGAACAAGGTAAAGTCGCGATTCGTAACGTGCGTCGTGATGCAAATGATAAAATCAAAGCATTATTAAAAGACAAAGAAATCAGCGAAAACGATCAACACAAAGCAGAAGAAATCATTCAAAAAGTGACTGATAGCTATATCAAAAAAGTGGATGAGATCTTAGCAGATAAAGAAAAAGAATTAATGGATTTCTAATTGTCGAACCATGTTTTGGGGCAGACCAAGTGTCTGCCCTTGTTCTATTCTGATAAAAAATAAAAGCACAAAGTGCGGTCGAAATTTTATGCAAAAACAAAATCTTGTTATTTTAGGATCAACCGGTTCTATTGGTCATAGCACCCTTTCTGTTATCGAACATAATCCTGACAAATACCATGCCTTTGCGTTAGTGGGAGGCAAAAATGTTGAGATAATGTTTGAGCAATGCGTGAAATTTCAACCGCATTTTGCTGCATTAGATGATGAAAATGCAGCAAAGATATTGCGAGAAAAATTAGCCCCGCATCACATTAAAACGGAAATTTTAGCCGGACAGAAAGCCATTTGTGAGCTAGCAGCGCATCCAGACGCAGATCAAGTTATGGCGGCCATCGTTGGAGCCGCTGGATTATTACCGACCCTTTCTGCGGTAAAAGCGAGTAAGAAAGTCTTGCTTGCAAATAAAGAATCCTTGGTAACTTGTGGCCAGATCTTTATTGATGCAGTGAAGCAGTCGAAAGCAAAATTATTGCCTGTTGATAGCGAACATAACGCGATTTTTCAATCTTTACCGCCTGAAGCCCAAGAAAAAGTTGGCTTCTGTCCTTTGAAAGAATTAGGGGTCAGTAAAATTATCTTAACGGGTTCTGGTGGCCCTTTCCGTTATACGCCATTAAACGAGTTTGAACATATTACGCCAGAACAAGCCGTTGCTCATCCAAACTGGTCAATGGGTAAAAAAATCTCCGTGGATTCTGCCACGATGATGAATAAAGGCCTTGAGTACATTGAAGCCCGCTGGCTCTTCAATGCATCGGCTGATGAAATGGAAGTGATTATTCATCCTCAATCTATTATTCATTCAATGGTGCGTTATGTAGATGGCTCGGTCATTGCTCAAATGGGCAATCCGGATATGCGTACCCCCATTGCGGAAACCATGGCTTATCCAAATCGTACTGTCAGTGGTGTGGAACCATTAGATTTCTTTAAAATCAAAGAATTGACGTTTATCGAACCTGATTTTAATCGTTATCCAAATTTAAAATTAGCGATCGATGCTTTTGCTGAAGGGCAGTATGCGACAACCGCTATGAATGCAGCAAATGAAATTGCAGTACAAGCCTTTTTAGATGGCTATATTAA
>CAKQTN010000181.1:0-2773 GCA_934276625.1 uncultured Haemophilus sp. | reverse complement strand
GGTTTAGGTGGCGAATGGGGCGGCGCTGCATTAGTGGCAATCGAAAATGCACCTGAAGGGAAACGTGGTTGGTATGGCACTTTTCCACAATTAGGCGCTCCTCTAGGATTACTACTTGCCAATGGTGTCTTTTTACTCATTACCGCGCTTTTTGGACAAGCCGCAATGACTGACTGGGCATGGCGAATTCCATTTCTTTCCTCTTTTGTATTAGTTGCTATTGGGTTGTATGTTCGATTAAAACTTACTGAAGCGACAATATTTATTGCAGCACTTAACAAGCCTAAACCTAAAGCTTTACCGATGGTGGAAGTGATCGTTACTCATTTCAAACCATTTTTCTTAGGCATGTTGATCTGCATTGCAGGCTATGTGCTCTTTTATATTATGATCGCTTTCAGCCAAATTTATGCAAAATCTACCCCAACCGTATCGGAAGCCGGTTATGCAATGGGATTAGGTTTCTCACCACAAATTTTTACTGCTTTATTAATGTGCAGTGCGATTTCATTAGCCATTACAATTGCTATTTCAGGCAAATATATCGATATCATTGGACGAAGAATTTGGTTAATTTGGACAACCTTTGGCGTGGCTATTTTCGGCTTAGCCTTACCATATTTTCTCGATAATGGAACAACTACCAGTTTATTTTGGTTCTTGATGATAGGAATGGGATTAATTGGCATGGGATACGGCCCCCTTGCGAGTTTATTACCTGAATTATTTCCAACACATGCTCGTTATTCTGGTGCATCGTTGACCTACAATATTTCAGGCTTATTCGGTGCCAGTGTAGCAGCAATTATTACATTGCCACTGAATGCCAATTACGGTCTAAAAGGCGTTGGAATTTATCTAACCTTAAATGCAATTGTGAGTTTAATTGGGTTGTGGTTTATTGCAGAAACAAGGGATAATCGACTGCTATAGATGTATTTATCAAATTTAAAATTTCATTAATATAGATAAATATTAGGGGTAAAAGAATGCCTTTCGTGAATTTGATTCGGAAAGGCATTAAAATTAACCGCACTTTTAGTATTTAAATCAGGGTTAGAATAATTCTTCTGGTTGCGTTGCTGGAATCGCGTCTTTGGTTTTGCCGGTTCCACCATTTAAGCGTTGTTGCAACTCTGGTGGAACATAATAACCGCGCTCTTGCATTTCTGCAACATAAGTGCGTTTAGGCTCGGTACCAACGATAAAGTATTCTTTACGTCCACCACCTTCAGAAAGTAAACCAGAGTTACTATCAATGGTTTTTTCCATGATGTTTGGAGGAAGCTCAAGTTGACGTTCTGGAACATCAGAAAGTGCAGCTTTCATATAAGTGACCCACGCAGGCATTGCGGTTTTCGCACCCGCTTCCCCTCTACCTAATACGCGTTTATTATCATCAAAACCGACATAGGTCGTGGTCACTAAGTTTGCACCAAAACCTGCATACCAAGCAACTTTCGCGCTATTGGTTGTACCGGTTTTACCGCCAATATCACTACGCTTAATACTTTGCGCGATACGCCAGCTGGTACCTTTCCAACCGAGACCTTGTTCACCATAAATTGCTGTATTTAATGCACTGCGAATTAAGAAGGCTAATTCGCCGCTAATCACACGAGGCGCGTACTCTTGTTTTGCAGCACCGTCTTTCGCATCCGCCATTAAATCAACAGAACCGTCATTTAATGCTGATGTTTGAAGCTCTGGCAAGTCTGGTACATTCTCAGGTTGCTGATCACCCTCACCTTCATCTGTATCGGTGTTGCTATTACCTTTAGCAGATTTTAGATTGTCAGGATTAGCCACTTCTGCAACATCTTTAAAACCATCAATTTTATCTTTGGTTTCACCATAAATCACAGGAATGTCGTTACAGGTAATACAAGCAATTTTCGGGTTCGCAATAAATAAATCTTTACCGGTATTATCTTGAATTTTTTCGATAAGGTAAGGATCAATTAAGAAACCACCATTATCAAATACCGCGTAAGCACGCGCCATTTCCAATGGAGTGAAGGATGCCGCACCTAATGCAAGCGCTTCACTGGCAAAATATTGGTCACGTTTGAATCCAAAACGTTGTAAGAAGTCAGCCGTAAAGCCAACACCTGCGGTTTGTAGGGCTCGGATGGCAATCATGTTTTTAGATTGACCTAAACCCACACGTAAACGCATTGGACCGTCATAACGATCAGGTGAGTTTTTCGGTTGCCACAAAGGTTGTCCTGGTTTTTGAATAGAGATAGGACTGTCTTGCAATACGCTTGAAAGCGTTAAACCTTTCTCTAATGCAGCTGCATAGATAAATGGTTTAATCGAAGAACCGACTTGCACTAAAGATTGGGTTGCTCGGTTAAATTTACTTTGTTCGTAGCTAAAACCACCCACCATGGCCTCAATAGCACCATTATCAGAGTTTAATGAAACTAATGCAGAGTTAGCCGCTGGAATTTGACCTAAAATCCATTCACCGTTATCACGTTTACGAATCCAAATCTGGTCACCCACTTTAACCGGTGCTCTTCCCGCCCAACGCATTGCGTTTGAAGAAAGCGTCATCGTTTCATTATTGGCTAAAAGTAATTCTGCACCATTCTTACCTAATGCAGTTACCGCTGCCGGAATGAATGGTTCTGAATCAGGTAATTTTTTCAAGAAAGCGACAATGCGTTCATTATCCCATGGGGCTTCATCTTTTTTCCAAAGTGGTGCACCGCCACGCCAGCCATGACGCATATCATAATCGATCAAGTTATTACGTACGGCTTTT
>CAKQTN010000180.1:0-2838 GCA_934276625.1 uncultured Haemophilus sp. | reverse complement strand
GGTAATAAAATTATTGCCCTAACCAGCAATAAAAACTCAACGCTTGCTCGCCATGCGGATTATGTTTTAGATATCACCGTAGAGCGTGAAGTGTGTCCAAATAACCTCGCACCGACCACTTCTGCGTTAGTGACCTTAGCTTTAGGCGATGCCCTTGCGGTTTCATTGATTACTGCTCGCCATTTCCAACCAGCTGATTTTGCGAAATTCCATCCGGGTGGAAGTCTTGGTCGTCGTTTGTTATGCAAAGTAAAAGATCAAATGCAAACTCGCCTACCAATTACGACACCAGAGACCAGCTTCACTGATTGTTTAAGCATTATGAATGAAGGTCGCATGGGTGTGGCATTAGTGATGGAAAACCAACAACTTAAAGGCATTATTACCGATGGTGATGTGCGCCGAGCATTAACCGCTAATGGTACGGATACTCTTAATAAAACCGCGAAAGAATTAATGACCTCTTCACCGAAAACGATTCATGAAAATGAATTCTTAGCGAAAGCGGAAGACTTGATGAAAGAGAAGAAAATCCACTCTCTTGTTGTGGTCAATGATGAAAATAATGTTGTGGGTTTAGTGGAGTTCTCAAGCTAATGATTAACGAAAAATTAAAGAAAATTAAATTGGTCATCACCGATGTTGATGGCGTATTAACTGATGGCCTACTCCATTATGATGCAAATGGCGAAGCCATTAAAAGCTTCCATGTGCGTGATGGACTTGGTGTCAAAATGTTGATGGATGCAGGTATTCAAGTCGCCGTATTATCGGGCAGAGATTCTGCGATTCTGCGTAAGCGAATTAGTGATCTCGGAATTAAATTGTTCTTTTTAGGTAAGCTTGAAAAAGAAAGTGCTTGTTTAGATCTCATGAAACAAGCAGGTGTTACCGCAGAACAAACTGCCTATATTGGTGATGACAGCGTCGATCTCCCCGCTTTTGCAACCTGTGGCCTTTCTTTTGCCGTTGCTGACTCTGCGCCTTATGTGCAAAATGCTGTAGATTATGTGCTTGCCCTTGGTGGTGGTAAAGGGGCATTCCGTGAAATGTCCGATATGATTTTACATGCTCAGGGCAAAGATGAAGTCTATACTTCAGCCAAAGGCTTTTTAAAATCAGTCAAAAATATGGGTCAATAACACTGCTCAAAACACCTAAAAAAAAATAACCGCACTTTGATGATTCAAAAGTGCGGTTATTTCTTTTTATGTTTTATTGATTTGCTGGTAATGCACCTGAATTCCAAGTCGGTGCTTCAGCTGGTTTCTTCACTTGCAACATAAAACGCTGATTTGCCGTTGCTTGCGGTTGAACGATCGTACCCGACGGGGTCGAGAACGAAATACCGCCTTTCAACAATTGTTGTACACTACCAGTATTAAATTCAGCGCCTTTCCAACCAAGGTTGAAATCATAACCCGATGAAACCCAGAACTCTGAATTTTTACGTACCAAATGTTGATACTTCGGTGTAATCGCAATATGTACCAACACACGATCGCCTAAAGAATTCAATTCAAACTTACGAACGGTTCCCACTTCAACACCGCGATAAAGCACTGGTGAGCCTTCCGTTAAATTCATCGCATCACTGGTTTCCAAAATAAATGGCACGCCATTGCTGTATTTATTTCTAGGTTGTGCGGTTTGCGCTAAATTAAACTGTGTTTTTGATGGGCCTTTGCCTAACTCAATATCAATGTAAGGCTGTAAAAGGCTATCTAAGTTTTCAATTCCACCCGCTGAGATTTGTGGGGAAATCACTTTAAATACCGTACCTTCTTTTGCAATCATGCCCATATAACTTGGATTAATTAATGCTTTCGCTGTGATACGATTTGTTTTTTGATCAAGGGAAATCTGCTCAACCTCACCAACATTCATACCAAGATAACGCAAGCTCATTCCTTTACTTAAAGCCGTTGCATCATCTGTGAGTAATGTAATCACTTGTCCCGCTGATTTGGCTCTTAGTTCACTTGGATAAAGTGTTTTATTTTTGCCTGAACCCGTATTATCAAAGCTAATCGCGCCTTTTAATGAACGAGCAACCGGTGATGCCTGGATACTAATGCCTTTCGGCGTAATATCAATTTGTGCCGCACTTTCAACCCAGAACACACTTTTATCTGTAAGAAGATCTTGATAAGCCGGATAAATATACACATCAATATCAAAGTTATTGGCTTTTGGTCTTACGTTAATAATTTTACCCACTTCAAACTGACGATAAAGCACGACAGAACCTTTGCTAATACTAGGCAAATTAGTGGAATGTAGCACAATACTTGGATTCACTAAGTTGCCCGTTACGCCTGTTTCTGCACTGCTAATATCCTTATAAAGTGGATAGGTAGAATGCGGTGCGCCACTTCCTTTTTTAGGTAATACACGCACGCCACCTTGTAGCCATTTTGATGGCGTTGCTGATTCAAAACGTAATCCGTCTATACCAAAACTTACATCAAAATTAGAGGCTGCCACAAATTGAGTATTTTCATGAATAAGATTGCGATATTCTGCCGCAATTGCCGCTTCAAATTTTACCCCATCAACATTTAAGTGCTGCTTCACAATTTGACCAATAGCAATATTGTTATAAAACACGGATTGTCCTTCAGCAATCCCATAAGTTTCTGGTGCGGTTAAAGTTAAGAGTAAAGTATTCGGTTCTTTGAGCAATAACTCATGTTCTCGAATCACATCAAACTGCGTTTTGCTTTCTCCGCTACCCGGAATAATTTCAAAATAATCTCCACGGAAGAATTTTTTCGGATTAGCCACATCACCCAAATCTAACTTACGATTTTTTAACACAATACGTGTATTCGTTTT
>CAKQTN010000179.1:0-2856 GCA_934276625.1 uncultured Haemophilus sp. | reverse complement strand
AGTAACTTCGCCCAGCCACAACGCAAAACGTTTAAAGATATTCAAATTGCAGGACCTTTTAAAGTCTATATTGGTGACGCTGAACAATCCTCCGAATTATTCTTTGTGTCTCGAGCAAACGGCCAACAAGAAATTTTACGGTATATGCTTGACCATCCCTGGGTCTTATTACTCTTAACCTTAATTATTACAACGCCTTTACTTTGGTGGTTTACACATACTATCGTCAAACCTATTACTAATTTACAAAAGGCGGCTAATAGCGTGGCATTAGGAAACTTTAAAGTTGATAATGAATTAGCAAATCATGGTCCATCAGAATTACGAGAAGTAGGTCAAAGCTTTAACAAGATGTCGATTGCGATTGATAATCTCATTTCTAATCAACACAATCTACTCTCCTCTATTTCTCATGAATTAAAAACACCACTGACACGTTTACAACTTTCCACAGCCTTGGTTCGCCATCAAACGGGTGATATTGAGCCAGTTAAACGCATTGAGAAAGAAATCCAACGAATGGACAAAATGATTAGCGAGTTGTTACTCATTTCTCGTCAACAAATGCATTCTCAAATGGAGCATAATTTATTCCCTATTAATCAGCTTTGGGATGATGTGATAAAAGATGCCTTATTTGAAGCTGAGCAGCGCCATATTACCTGCGATATCAATATTTCTATTTTACATCCTGAAAAACATATGATTTATGGCAACCTAAATTTGCTCACCAGTGCGATTGAAAATATCATTCGAAATGCATTGAAATACACGAAAGATCGTATTTTCTTAACCATTGATTTACATAAAAATGAACAGGATGATAATTGTCTGCAAATTCGAGTAGATGATAATGGCTTGGGATTACCACCAGAAGAATTTGATAAAATCTTTAAACCATTCTATCGAGTTGATGAAACCAGAACACGAGCCACTGGCGGAACAGGACTAGGTTTAACAATTGTCTATAATATAGTGAATGAACACAATGGAAAAGTATGGGCAGAATCCAGTAACTTAGGTGGACTTGCCGTCACGATTCAACTCCCATTATGGAAACAACATTAATCCAAAAATAAAAGGCGATATTTTCATATCGCCTTTTTCTTATTTAATTTTCACTCGTTTTAACCGCAATGCATTGAATAGCACCGAAAGCGAACTCATTGCCATCGCTGCCCCTGCTAAAACAGGACTTAAGTAGCCTAATGCCGCAAGTGGAATACCTAGTACATTATAAATCAAGGCAAAGAATAAATTTTGTTTTATATTCTTTAATGTTGCTCTGGAAATCATTAATCCATCAACTAACTGATCCACCGAATGCTGCATGAGTGTCGCCGATGCAGTTTGTTCTGCAACATCAGAACCCGATTTCATCGCAAAGCTTACATTAGCCATCGCTAAGGCTGGTGCATCATTCACACCATCACCCACCATTGCGACCACTTTGCCTTGCTGACGTAATCTCTCAATATAAGTCGCTTTGTCACGTGGACTGCAATTACCCTGTGCAGTTTTCACACCTACTTGCTGGGCAACATAATCAACGACAGATTGCTGATCGCCACTCATTATCACCACATCAATATTATGTTGGTGTAAGCGTTGAATCGCTTGCAAACTATCCTCTTTTAGACTGTCTGCTAATGCAAAAGCGCCAATTGGACTATTATCTACAGATACCGCAACAATACTCGCGATTTGCCAAATTTGAGGCATATTATCTGGTAAGGTTAATTCACAATAAGTCGGCTTACCGACTTTAACCAAACCAACTCCTTCAATGTGAGCAGATATACCCTGCCCCACTTCTGAATGAACCGAAAGTGCGGTCGGAATTTCAAGTGATTTTTCCTGTGCAGCCAGGACTATCGCTTTAGCTAAAGGATGATTGGCATTTTGCTCAACGGAAGCCGCAATGCGATATAAATCTTCCTCAGAATAGACCGCACTTTGTGGTTGCCAAACAGCGGCAATTTTGAGCTTTCCTTGAGTTATCGTTCCTGTTTTGTCTAATACCACCGTATCCACATGCGCCGCCTCTTCCATAGATGCCGCATCTTTAAACCAAATCCCTGCATTGACTGCTTTCCCCATTCCCACCATTACGGCAGCAGGTGTAGCAAGCCCTAACGCACAAGGACAAGCGATAACTAACACGGCAACCGCATGAATTAAAGCGGTAACCCAATCTCCTTTTATCCACCAGGTTAATCCAAATGTTATCCCGGAAATCAACAACACGGCAGGCACAAATACAGCTGCAACTTTATCAGCAAAACGAGCAATGGGTGCTTTTGTACCTTGCGCCTCGGAAAGCGCTTTCATCATATCGCCCAATAGCGTTTGCTGGCCGAGTTGATTAGCTCGATAAATAAGACTACCTTGTGTCACCATTGCTCCTGCAAGCACAGGGCTTTGAGACATTTTTTCTAATGGTTGAGATTCACCAGTTAAATGGCTTTCATCACACCACCCTGTCCCTTGTTCAACGATACCATCCGCGGCAATACGTTCACCTTGATTAGCTCGTAAAATATCGCCTATTTTTACTTGATCGAGAGAAATCGTCTTCCAACGATTTTCACGTTGAACACTCACTTGTTTTGGGGTGAGTTGTAATAATAATCCTAAACTATTTAAGCTTTGTTTCTTCGTTCTTTCCTCAAGAAATTTCCCAAGGCTGACGAAACCGATGACCATCACCGATGCTTCAAAATAAACATGAGATGCGCCATCATGCCCCATTGACTGATGATAAAAAAGCATAAAGACTGAATAGAGATAAATCGCCAACGTACCTGTACTCACTAGTACATCCATATTGGCTAAACCACCTCGAATACTACCAAT
>CAKQTN010000178.1:0-2859 GCA_934276625.1 uncultured Haemophilus sp. | reverse complement strand
GCATCGAATTAGTTGCTAACGAAATAAGGGCGAACTTCGTCAATTAAATATTCAGGCAAATGCATAGATTGCATCGCCCCTTCTAGCATCAGCATCTTACGACCGCTATTGGTATTGGTAATCACCCAATATGGCGTATCTGGAATTTGTTTTGGTTTCGTGTGATTACCCGCCACAAGCAACGTCCCTTCGTCACGAGCAAAATAAACACGAGTACGACCTTGTAGGCTTTCTGTTGCCTGTGCGAAACTTTCTGGATTGGTACGATAAAGCGTACGCAATATACTTAAAAAACGCACGACTGCTTTTGGCTCTTCTTTAAATTCAGCAGAATTCAAGAGCGCACGGACTTTATCAACAATATGATTGATTGCTTCATCCGATTGTTTTTTCACTGCTTTTGGCGGTTCGACAGGTTCAACTTTTGGTTGAGATGCTTCGGTTGCTTTTTCCGTTAAAACAGGCTCAGAATGCACCGCACTTTTTGGCGTTTCAGCTGATACGACTGATTCAAAGAAATCAACTGAGCTTGTTGCGTGAGTGGGTAAATTCAACAAACGGCGAAGAATATCAGACGCACTTTCTCCAATAGATTGAGTTTGTGCCGCAATGTATTGATACAATTCTTCATCGACTTCAATTATCTTCATTTTTTTCTCTCCGTTTGCTAAAATTTTCGTCCATTATAACGATTTCTAACCAAATTCTCACGCAAAATATATGTCATCTTCCCAATTATTAAACCATCAATTTCACCAAGCAAAACAATCAATTAATTCGCCCACTTTAGTTTTCATTCACGGCTTATTTGGGGATATGAATAATCTTGGTGTCATCGCGCGTGCATTTAGCGATAACTATAATATTTTGCGCGTAGATTTACGTAATCATGGGCATAGTTTTCATTCAGAAACAATGAATTACGATGTCATGGCTGATGATGTATGGCAACTTATCGATCATCTTCAATTAGATAAGATTATCTTAATTGGTCATTCAATGGGTGGAAAAACGGCCATGAAAATGACCGCTCTTCAACCACAGCGCGTAGAAAAATTGGTCGTCATTGATATTGCCCCAGTCGCAAATAGCAGTGCTGGACATGATGATGTGTTCCGTGGTTTGTTTGCTGTGAAAAAAGCGCAGCCACAAACTCGTCAACAAGCTAAGCCTATTTTAGAAACTGAAATTGCCGATCCGAGTGTGGTGCAATTTATGTTGAAATCTTTTGAGCCGTCTTCAAGTGAATATTTTCGTTTCAATTTGACCGCACTTTTTGAACATTATGCGGAGCTAATGGATTGGCAAGAGGTCTTCGCTAATACGCCTACACTCTTCATCAAAGGTGGGCTTTCATCTTATATTAAACCTGAATATACCGAAACCATTCTAAAACAATTCCCGAATGCGACCTCCTTCACCATCAATGGTTGTGGGCACTGGGTTCATGCAGAAAAACCTGATTTTGTGATACGTGCTATTGATAGGTTTCTAAATAAGAATTAATCGTTTTAAATGAGAATTATTCTATTCAAATGAGAATTCATTTATGTTATAGTTCGCACAAATTGTGGGGCTTTGATCCCTCATCTTTTTTCTACTCACCTAATTTTATTTCAAAAGGAAAGAACAATGGCAGTTGTCGGTTTATTTTACGGTAGTGACACAGGTAATACAGAAAACATTGCAAAAATGATTCAAAAGCAATTAGGCAACGAACTCGTTGATATTCGTGACATTGCAAAAAGCTCTAAAGAAGATATCGAAGGTTATGATTTTTTACTTTTCGGTATTCCAACGTGGTATTACGGTGAAGCTCAAGCTGACTGGGATGATTTTTTCCCAACCTTAGAAGAAATTGATTTTACTGACAAATTAGTCGGTATCTTTGGCTGTGGCGATCAGGAAGACTACGCAGATTATTTCTGTGATGCGATCGGCACAGTACGAGATATCGTTGAACCACGCGGTGCGATTATCGTAGGGAACTGGCCAACGGATGGTTATACCTTTGAATCCTCAAAGGCATTGTTAGATGATGGAAACTTTATCGGCTTATGTATTGATGAAGATCGTCAACCTGAACTTACTGCAGAACGCGTAGAGAAATGGACAAAACAAATCTACGATGAAATGTGTTTAGCAGAATTAGCTTAACCATCTCTAATTTAGCAAATTTAAGGGAACATTATGTCTGAAGAAAACATCAAATTACTCAAAAAAGCAGGATTAAAAATTACTGAACCTCGGCTCACTATCCTTGCATTAATGCAAGAGCATAAACATGAACATTTCTCAGCTGAAGAAGTATATAAAATCTTGTTAGAGCAAGGCAGTGATATTGGCCTTGCAACTGTATATCGCGTGCTTAACCAATTTGATGAAGCGCATATCTTGATTCGCCATAATTTTGAAGGCAACAAATCTGTTTTTGAGCTCGCGCCAACAGAACACCACGATCACATTATCTGTGAAGATTGTGGCAAAGTATTTGAGTTTACTGATAACATTATTGAACAACGTCAAAAAGAAATCAGTGAACAACATGGCATCAAATTAAAAGCACACAGTTTATATCTCTACGGCAAATGTAGCGATATCAACAAATGTGAAGAGAAAAAATAATCTGTGCTAAAAAACAAAAACCTTAGGTTAAAACCTAAGGTTTTTTATTATTTCTACTAAAAGTGCGGTCAAAATCGACCGCTCTTTTTATATTTAAAGGAGAAAATTATTTTTTACCTAATTGCGGTAAAACGGAATCTTTACCCGCAGTTAATAAACCTACTTGAGAATAGATACTTAATTTTCCGCGCGTATCTGCTACGTCTAAATTACGCATAGTTAATTGACCAATAC
>CAKQTN010000177.1:0-2885 GCA_934276625.1 uncultured Haemophilus sp. | reverse complement strand
CGTTCATGCGCCTCTTCTTCTGTCATCGTATCAATTTTATTGAAGACTAACCAACGCGGTTTATCTGCCAATTTTTCACTATATTGGAATAATTCTGACTCGATGATCGCAATATTATCAGCAGGATCGGATTCATCAATTGGGTTAATATCCACTAAATGAATTAATACACGACAACGTTCCAAGTGTTTTAAGAAACGAATTCCTAAACCTGCACCATCTGATGCGCCTTCAATCAATCCAGGAATATCTGCCACTACAAAGCTATGGCTCTCATCCACTTTCACTACACCTAAACTTGGCACTAAAGTGGTAAATGGATAATCAGCAACTTTTGGTTTTGCGGCTGAAACGGCACGAATAAAGGTAGATTTACCTGCATTCGGTAAACCTAACATCCCGACATCCGCAAGAAGCATTAATTCTAATAATAAATCGCGTTTTTCCCCTGGTGTCCCCATGGTTTTTTGGCGAGGTGCACGGTTCACTGAAGATTTAAAACGCGTATTACCTAAACCATGATAACCACCTTTCGCCACTAACATTTTGGCACCATGCTTTGTTAAATCACCAAGCACTTCTTTGGTGTCATTATCAATTGCACGCGTTCCCACCGGCACACGTAACGTAATGTCTTTACCGCGACGACCGGTACAATCTGAACTGTGTCCGTTCTCACCACGCTCTGCGGCAAAACGTTTTGTAAAGCGATAATCGATCAAAGTATTTAAGTTTTCGTCTGCAACCAAATAAACATCACCGCCATCGCCACCATCGCCACCATCTGGGCCGCCTTTAGGGATAAATTTTTCACGGCGGAAACTTACACAACCGTTTCCACCATCCCCTGCTTCCACTCGAATCAGGGCTTCATCAATAAATTTCATAAAAACTCTCCAATATTTAACCGCACTTTACTTTGATTGCGGTAATAACTTATGTCCGATTGCCGACAAAATTGCTCCGCATACTACAACAAACGCCCCAATATAGCTAATCATATTTAATTCTGGCGCGGCAAAATTCTCAGGGCTCGCATAATGCGCAAGATGAGCAAAGAAAATAGTAAATAGTGGTACTAAGGTAATCACAACGCTTACTTTAGAAACTTCCCAACGATTAAGCGCCTCAGCATAAGCCCCATAACCAAATAACGTATTCAAACAACAATAAACAAAACAACCGAATGCAAACGGGGTGAGGTTACTCACTTGTGAAAATTCAGCTACAGGTGTAAAGACTAAAAGACAGCCGAAATACATCATTAATAAAATTTGTTGCGAACTAAAACGACGGAGCATAAGCTTTTGTGCCATACCATAAGCCACCCAAACTAATGAAGCAGTCAGGCTGAGTAAGACACCTGTTAAATAACCACTCTCTCCTTTAAACACATCAAGCTTATCATTGAAGAAAAGCGCCAACCCAGCCAATAACAGACCTAAACCAATCTTTTGGTGTAATCCGAGCTTTTCTTTAAAGACAAAAATACCGCAAATTAACATACCAAAAGAAGAAAAATGAATAAAAATTTGAGCTGAAGAAGGATCGATAAAATTAAGTGAGCTATTAAATAAAAAGAAATTACCCGCTAATCCTGCAACACCAATGAGCACAAGCCAAATGAATCGACCACCTTTGAAAAATTGTGGCAATTTTTTTTTATAGGAAAGCAAAATAAAGAGTGCTAGAAATGCCACAATAAATCGATACCACACGATCGTTTGTGGCGTCATCACGGATAAAACCTGTTTTAACGCAATAGGTAAAGATCCCCATGCCATCGCTGTAATTAAAGCAAATAGAAATCCTAAAAGAGGTTGTTGTTTCATGATGTCTTCCTTTATTTGGCTAAAGCACAGTTAGGAATTCAGGTAAATTTCATTCTAAGAAATATTGAAGAGAATGAATGACAGTGCCAAGATAACAGATTTGATTAATGATTGTAAATCACAGGTAAGAAAACAAAGAAAACGCCCCACAGATAATGCGGGGCGTTTATCAAATCAGATGTAAAATTATTCAGTTACAATACTTACGTATTTACGGCTTTTCTCGCCTTTCACTTCAAATTTTACTTTACCGTCAGCGGTAGCAAATAAGGTGTGGTCACGGCCCATACCTACGTTGTTACCTGCGTGGAATTTAGTACCACGTTGACGTACAATGATGCTACCTGCTAATACAGATTCGCCA
The DNA here is from genome assembly GCA_934276625.1 of uncultured Haemophilus sp. Lineage (GTDB taxonomy): Bacteria > Pseudomonadota > Gammaproteobacteria > Enterobacterales > Pasteurellaceae > Haemophilus_D. Next base: position 689 of record CAKQTN010000177.1, on the reverse strand, counting down.
CCGAAACGTTTAACACCAAGGCGTTTAGCTTCAGAATCACGACCGTTACGAGTTGAACCACCAGCTTTTTTAGTTGCCATCTACTTGATCTCCTCTGAAATTATGCTTGAATCCCAGTGATTTTCACTTCTGTGAACCACTGACGATGACCTTGTTGTTTACGGCTGTGTTTACGACGACGGAACTTAACGATTTTAACTTTATCGCCACGACCTTGTGCCACAACTTCAGCCACTACTTTCGCGCCAGCTACTACTGGTGCACCAATTTTAACATCTTCACCATTAACGACCATCAACACTGAGTCGAACTCAACTGTTGCGCCAGTTGCAAGTTCAAGTTTTTCTAAACGAACTACTTGACCTTCGCTCACACGGTGTTGTTTACCGCCACTTTGGAAAACTGCGTACATAAATACTCCGCTATAAATTGTGCTTCTCCGTTACTATTTTCGGTCCGCACTTCAAAATTCATATAAATAGGTCGCAAATTCTACGGAAAAAACAACTCGATCGCAAGCACTTATTTGCAATAAAATAAAAAAAAGCGCTTTTCCTCGAGCTTAATTTCAAAAACCCTGAAAAATCGGGTAGAATTCACCGCACTTTTCTTTTATATACACAACCATCGAACCAAATGAAGATGAACAAACAAGATTTAATGGATATGCATGCAATCCAAGCATTAAC
>CAKQTN010000176.1:0-2951 GCA_934276625.1 uncultured Haemophilus sp. | reverse complement strand
AAAAATGCGGAAATTATTGAAAAGATTAAAGACACTTGGTTAGAAAGTGCGGTTGAAATTCGCGATCTTTTTGATGAAGAAGTCGTGAAAAAAGAGAAATCTTGTTTAAATGGAAAAACACATTCAAGTAAAACAATTTTATCTCTTGTCGATGAAGTCACCTCATGGGCAAAAAATAGAGCAGATATCACCTTAAATGAAACGCTAGTAAAAAAATTTACGCAATCGGCTTTAGATAACGCGGTCAACGCACCTTTCAAGAAAAAAGGTGTAAGAATAACACATTCAGCCTTTGAAGAGATTGAAGCTTTAATTGAGCAACTTCAACCGAGTAATTTATTTAAAAAAATCATTTTCTATCACTATCGTCAAGGTATTCAAAAGAAACTGCTTGAATACAAAGCGAATCATCCTGAAAAATCCTTTGATGATTTATTACGCTTATTGAAAGAAGCACTATATGGTGAGGGCGGAGAACAGTTAGCGGAATTAATTCGTTTTCAATATCCTTTTGCCATGATTGACGAATTCCAAGATACGGATGCGTTGCAGTATCAAATTTTCTCGAAAATTTATCACAATGAAACCGCGTCCGGTAATGTTGGCTTTATGATGATCGGGGACCCAAAACAGGCGATTTATCGTTTCCGTGGTGCCGATATTTTCACTTATCTAAAAGCAGCAAAAGAAGCGAATGAACGTTTTAATTTAGGCACAAATTACCGTTCATCCCAACCTTTAGTGGAAGGGGTAAATCGATTATTTGATTTTAAAAATGACCCCTTTATTTATAAAAATATTGAATTTTTAAATGTCGGCGCAGCCAAGAAGAATCTTGTTTTTCAGTTGAATAATCAACCTGAGCCAGCCTTCCGTTTTTACATTAACGATAAAGACAAATCCACCCAGCAAGATTATGCGAAAGCTTGCGCAACATCAATTCAGCAATGGTTAAAAAGTGCGGCTGAAAATCCTGTTGTTTTTCCGAATGAAAGCAAAGCAGAAAATCAAACATTGCGAGCAGAAAATATTGCCGTTTTGGTGCGTGGTTATACCGAAGCGGATCTCGTGAAGAAAGAATTGCAAGCACTCGGTATCGCTTCGGTTTACCTTTCGGATAGGGGAAATGTCTTTGAGAGTAACACAGCAAAAGAACTAGCCTTGATTTTGCAAGCCTGTTTGAGTGTGACGGAACGCCCAATTTTGAATGCAATTGCGACCGCACTTTTCGGCTTAAATGCAGCTGAAATTCACCAAATTCACCAGGATGAAATTCAGTGGCAACGTTGGGCTGAAAAATTTGCAGAGTATCAACAAATTTGGCAACGCCAAGGCGTATTGCCGATGTTGCACCATTTACTTTTAGCTGAAAATATCACAGAAAAACTCTTATCTCGGCCTGATGGCGAACGAAAACTGACGGATTTATTACATTTAGCTGAAATTTTACAGCAAGCAGCGGCATTAAATGAAAGTGAAGCGGCATTATTGCGTTGGTTTGAAAAGCAAATTCAAGATGAAGGTCGTCAAGAAGCACAAATTCGTTTAGAAAGCGAACGTCAGTTAGTGAAGATTGTGACTATCCATAAATCCAAAGGGTTGGAATATGATTTGGTTTGGTTGCCATTTTTAGGTAATGTGGCGAAAAATCCAGCTAAGAATAAACTGTTTAATTTATATTACGACAGTGATGAAGAGAAAACCTTGTGGGATATGCAAGATCAACACTTGGATGATTTAACCCAAGAAGTTTTTGCGGAAGAATTGCGTTTGCTTTATGTGGCATTAACCCGAGCAAAATACCAAATGGCCTTTGTGTTACCGAAAGCCTTTGATAAAAAATGGAATGCTTTATTGTATGTGTTAACACAGGGGGAAATTGGTCGAAAACTCGATTTGCCAAATACTTGGGATACTCAACCGTTATTGGAAAAATTTAAGCAGCTTTTACCAAATGATGTAGCGATTGAATTAACCGGTGTGTTACAAGCCAGTGAACCACTTACCTTAAATGTTTCTCAAGAAAATTTAAGTGCGGAAATTTTCCAAGGTGAAATTGAACAAGATTGGCGAGTGACGAGCTTTAGTGGCATTGAACAAACACATCAACGCAAAGCTTATTTGAATGAAAGTGCAGTGAAAAAATCGCTCATTTTTGACGATGCGAAAGATTATGATGCGTCAATTTCAATAGAAAATATCACTGAAAATCTGACTGCACTTGAGCATGATAACGATGAAATGGTTCTAGATTTTCCACGGGGAACACAAATCGGTACTTTATTGCATCGTTATTTTGAAAAGGTGCCTTTTGCTCAACTGGCTGAGAAAGAAAACATTGAAAAATTATGTCAGGATTTGAATCTTGCGGAAGAGCAATTTGCAGCAGTTCAACAGTGGTTTGAACACATACTCAGCACGCCAATTTTGCCAAACGATGATTTTACCCTTGCACAAATTAACGAAAAACAATGCTTAAAAGAGTTGGCGTTCTATCTCAATATCACAAGCCATTTTGATGTCGCAGGTTTTAATCGAGCGTTAGCAACCTTACATCATTTGCCATCAGAACCGTTACAGTTTGATGATATTCAAGGCATGGTACGAGGCACAATGGACTTAGTTTTTAGTCATCAAGATAAATATTATTTGCTTGATTACAAATCGAATTTCTTGGGTGAGACATTAAAGGATTACGATCAAGCTGCATTGAAAAAAGCCATGTTAGAGCATCATTATGATTGGCAATATTTGTTGTATGTGGTGGCATTACACCGTTATTTAAAAACACGTTTGCCTCACTACGATTACAACCGAGATTTTGGTGGTGTGGTTTATGCATTTTTACGAGGAATGAATGGTTCGCCACAATCAGGCATCTTTTTTGATAAACCAGATTGGCAATTAATCCAACAATTAGAGGAATTATTTTAATGTTAAGCCTATTAAAA
>CAKQTN010000175.1:0-2956 GCA_934276625.1 uncultured Haemophilus sp. | reverse complement strand
AGTATGATGATGATTTGGCTCACCGCGGGATTATGGCATAGTGGCTTTACGAAACTGGATTACCCAAAACTCTGTCGTCTTGCCGTGCTTTGTCTTTTCACGGCGGCACTTTCTCGAGCTTGTTTAATGTATGTCGACGAGCTGTTTTTTATCACGATTCCGGCTATTTTAATTGCCATTGTGTTTGTGCTGTATCTCGCAACCTTTGTGCCGATATTCCGAAACAATGCCTTTACGGATGATCCAGAATAATGACAAATCCGCACATCAACGTGCGGATTTTTGATATTTATTGACCGCACTTAATAGGCTTTTAATTGGGCCATGGCTTTACAATCTGCGGCTTGATGATCATCTTCGGTAATTAAACTCTGTAGGAAATGTTTAATTTCGGTCAGTTCGGCAATTTTTTCTTCAACTGAGGCCAAATGTTTCGCCAATATGCTATCCACTTCGCAATGTTGAGATTGCTGCGTTTTCATCTCATTAAAGAATTTAATTTCAGCCAGACTAAAATCTAACGCTCGACAGGTTTTAATAAATTTTAATTGCTTCAAACTGCCTTCATCATAATCTCGATAACCATTTGCCAGACGTTTAGGCTCCGGCATTAAGCCCATTTTTTCATAATAGCGAATGGTTTCTAAATGAATACCGCTTTGTTTGCTCAGTTCATGAATCTTCATCTTTCTAAAATTAAATCTTGACCTTGTAGTTGCTACGGGCTTTATACTTTACCCCAAGTTAATCAAAGACACAATGAGGAGCAGTATGTCCGTCCACCATTCCCATGAACATCATGACCATTCATCTCATGCGCATATTCCACAAGATAAACAAATCTTAGCGCTCAGTTTTGCCATCATTACGGGCTTTATGGTTGTCGAATTTATTGGTGGCTACTGGTTTAACAGTTTGGCGCTCATGGCTGATGCGGGACACATGGCAAATGATAGTTTATCGTTATTTTTAGCCTTGTTAGCGTTGTTTCTATCTGCTCAAAAACAACGATACATTGCTTTACTCAATAGCGGCTCATTGATTGTGGTGGCATTGATGATTTTATTTGAGGCGATTCAACGCTGGCAAAATCCCATCGAGATGATGGCATTACCGATGCTTGGCGTGGCCTCTCTCGGATTATTGGTAAACCTTCTCGTGGCAAAGATCATGTTGAACAGCGATCATGATAATCTCAATATCAAAGCGGCGTATCTACATGTACTCACCGATTTATTCGGTTCCATTATTGCCATTCTTTCGGGTCTCAGTGCCTATTTTCTGGGATGGTTATGGGTTGATCCACTAGCAAGTATGATACTAAGTGTATTGGTATTAAAAAGTGGGATAGGTGCGTTCCGTTTGGCGCTTAAAAACATCTAAAAAATGAACCGCACTTTGTTTTGATATTTCCAAAGTGCGGTCAATTTTCAGCGATTATTTCAATTCACCTCGTTCTACAATAATTCCGACACGATTTGCTTGTGCAACCGCTTTAGGTTTACTTAATTTGAGGCGTAACCATGAAATTCCAAAACGTTGCTGTAATTGCTCTGCTACTTCATAAGCCACTCGCTCAATCAATAAAAATGGCTTAGCTTGGACATAATCTAAAATAAATTGGCTTACTTCGGCATAATTGAGACAGTATTGCACATCATCCATTTCCGCGGCTTTTTGACAATCCCATGCCATTTCCAAATCAAAAACAAGCTTTTGTTTAATTTGCTGTTCCCAGTCATACACGCCAATTTGGGCGAAGACCACTAATTCTTCAATAAAAATTCGATCCATCTCTCATTCCTGTAAAAATATAGTGGGCTTATGCTATCAAGTTTGGTTAAAATAACGAACAAGTTTTTCAAATACACTCAATATTGTGGAGCACAAAATGAGCCTATTTGCCCTTTTTTATATGATTTTTGCTTATTTACTGGGTTCAATTTCCAGTGCAATTTTGATTTGTAAGGTAGCTGGCTTGCCTGACCCACGAAAAAACGGTTCTCATAATCCCGGTGCGACAAATGTATTGCGTATTGGCGGACGTTGGGCGGCGCTCGCGGTATTAATTTGCGATATTTTAAAAGGGATGTTACCTGTTTGGGCGGGTTATTATTTAGGGCTCACGCAATTTGAATTAGGCATGGTTGCTTTGGGTGCGTGTTTAGGACATATCTTCCCTATTTTCTTTCAGTTTAAAGGCGGGAAAGGTGTAGCGACTGCATTCGGTGCCATTGCGCCCATCTCTTGGGGCGTTGCTGGCTCAACACTAGGTACGTGGTTGTTAGTCTTCTTAATTAGTCGCTATTCTTCATTAAGTGCGGTTATTACAGCACTTCTCGTGCCGTTTTATGTTTGGTGGCTTAAACCTGAATTTACCTTCCCTGTTGCCTTAGTTTGCTGCCTGCTGATTTATCGCCACCACGACAATATACAGCGTTTATGGCGAGGCCAAGAAGATAAAATGTGGGGAAAATCCAAAAAGAAATAAATAAAAAACCTGTCGATTATCGACAGGTTTTCTTTTTATCAAAACGGATTAGAAATCAACCGCACTTTTAAGTTTTTTCAATGCGTTGGCTTCAAGCTGACGAATACGTTCTGCAGACACATTATATTTTGCTGCAAGATCGTGAAGGGTTGCTTTTTCATCATCTAACCAACGTGCTTTGATAATCTCTTGACTACGTTCATCAAGGTTAGCTAACGCTGTACCTAATTTTTCTGTGGCTTGTTCTTCAAAGTTTTCACTTTCAAGTTCTGCCGCAAAGTTTGAGCTTTTATCTTCTAAATATAAAGAAGGTACATAAGCTTCGTCATCATCATCTGTTGGTAAATCAAAGCCTACATCAGCCCCAGTCATACGGGATTCCATTTCGATGACATCTTCTTTTGACACGCCAAGCTCATTCGCCACCATATCCACTTCGTTTTCATTGAACCAACCTAAACGTTG
>CAKQTN010000174.1:0-2998 GCA_934276625.1 uncultured Haemophilus sp. | reverse complement strand
TCGGCACGCACTGGGTTACCCGTTAAGCAAGAAACCAATGCGGTACACATTGCGATACCTGCACTTGGACCATCTTTTGGTGTGGCACCATCTGGCACGTGAATGTGAATATCACGTTTTTCATGGAATTCAGAATTGATACCCAATTTTTCAGCACGTGCACGGACTACGGTCATCGCTGCTTGGATCGATTCTTTCATCACATCGCCTAATGAACCAGTGAAGGTTAATTTACCTTTGCCCACCACTGACGCAGTTTCAATAGTCAGTAAGTCACCGCCCACTTCTGTCCACGCAAGGCCTGTTACTTCGCCTACACGGTTTTGCGTATCCGCTTTGCCAAATTCAAAACGTTTCACACCAAGATAATCATGCAAGTTATCTGAATTAACGGTAATGGATTTCACTTTTGGATTGACCAATAAATTCTTCACCGCTTTACGACAGATTTTAGAGATTTCGCGCTCTAACCCACGCACACCGGCTTCACGGGTGTAATAACGGATAATATCTAAAATGGCGTTTTCTTCGATGGTTAATTCACCTTTTTTCAATCCATTACGTTCAATTTGTTTTTGTAACAAATGACGCATCGCAATATTGAGTTTTTCATCTTCGGTATAACCAGAAAGACGAATCACCTCCATACGATCTAACAATGGACCTGGAATATTCATGGAGTTTGAGGTTGCCACGAACATCACATCAGACAAATCGTAATCCACTTCAAGATAATGATCGTTGAAGGTGGTATTTTGTTCTGGATCAAGCACCTCTAACAAGGCTGACGCAGGATCACCTCGCATATCCGAAGACATTTTATCGATCTCATCAAGCAAGAAGAGTGGGTTTTTCACGCCAACTTTTGCCATTTTTTGAATCAATTTACCCGGCAATGCACCAATATAAGTTTTACGGTGACCACGGATTTCTGCTTCATCGCGTACCCCACCTAATGCCATACGCACATATTTACGACCTGTTGCATTCGCAATAGATTGACCTAGTGAGGTTTTACCTACCCCTGGTGGCCCGACTAAGCAAAGGATTGGACCTTTGATTTTGTTTAAACGTGCTTGCACCGCAAGGTATTCTAAAATGCGTTCTTTCACACGTTCTAAACCGTAGTGATCCGCATCCAAGACTTGTTGTGCTTTTGCGATATCTTTCTTCACTTTAGTACGTTTATGCCATGGCACTTGAAGCATCCATTCAATATAGCTACGCACCACTGTCGCTTCAGCCGACATAGCTGACATCATTTTGAGTTTTTGTAACTCGCTTTCTACTTTATCACGCACATCTGCTGGCATACCTGCCGCTTCAACTTTTTGACGAAGTTGCTCAACTTCATCGATGGTATCTTCGCTTTCGCCTTCGTCCATTTCTTTGCGAATCGCTTTAATTTGTTCGCTAAGATAGTAGTTACGCTGACTTTTCTCCATTTGTTTTTTCACACGGCCACGGATGCGTTTTTCAACTTGAAGAATATCCGCTTCAGATTCCATCATGCCGAGCAAGTATTCTAAACGCTCTTGCACATCTGCAAGCTCTAATACGCTTTGTTTATGACGAACGGTCACTGGAATATGCGCAGCCATGGTATCCGCTAAACGATCGGCATCATCAATGCGTTGAAGTGCACCTAAAACATCAGCAGGGATTTTTTTATTAAGTTGCAGATAGCTTTCAAATTCATTTAAAACGGCAGCCTTCACCACATCTAATTCTTTTTCATCACCAAATGTGGTTTCAATTGGTGTGACTTCCGCAGAAAAATGGTCTTCACCATCATTTAATTGATTAATTTTCGCGCGTTGCTGCCCTTCCACCAACACTTTCACCGTGCCGTCTGGCAATTTTAATAATTGAATAATATTCGCAATCGTCCCGACATCGAATACATCATCAACGGTAGGTTCTTCTAAATCCGCTTGCTTTTGTGACACCAATAATAATTGTTTGCCCTCATTCATGGCCTCATCAAGGGCACTAATGGATTTTGCGCGCCCAACAAAAAGTGGCATCACCATATAAGGGAAAACGACAACATCCCGTAATGGCAATACAGGAAGTGTACGTTGTTGAGTTCTTTTGGCGTTCATAGTTATCTCTCTTACATCAATTCTATAATTTCATTGAATATGGGGATGAGTTGCATAAATTCAAGGTAGGATTTGGCATATTAAGGATAAATCGAAAAATAGGCAAGTAAAGAACCACCTTTATTGATGGTTAATTGGAAAAACCATGGAATACAGGTACAATAAATGCGGTCAAAAATCAGTATGATTTTACCTAATAAAAACGTTTGAAAAAATAACCGCACTTTATCCATTATGACAGCCAAACAAACTATTACTTTCGCGACCTTTCAAGAATTACTGCCTGATTCTTGCAATCATCCATTAAAAAAACAATTAAGGGATAAAGCCCGTTATTACGGACGCAAATTTTTATTTAAAAAACAATGTGATGCTCTGGTTGATTTCTTAAATACTCATCAAACCTGGATTCCGCTTTTTCAACAAAATCCATATCGTTTTAATGCATTGCTTGCGACCTATTGTGACAAACGTTTTTCTGCAACCGATCGACTCAATGCCATTACCAATAATCTGCTAATGCTTGAAGAAAAAATGGGCGTAGAATTTTGTAAAAAACTACTCCAAGAAAAATCCCTTTTATTAGCACAATTAACGGATCAGCTTGGTATCTATTTCAACATCAACCAGATTGACCCTTTTGAAGGTTATTTTTCTATTAACTTAAAAGACAATGATGGGCGTAGCATTTATGATGCTTCTTTCACCTTCTTAAAACCAAATAAATTACTTATCGCCTCAATTCAAGGCCCTTCTTATGAAGAGGCTCAAGAAGCTGTGAAACAAGCCACAAAAGAATTACACGGTGTTCGTCCAATGTTTATGTTGATGAATGTTTTCCGCTTGTTAGCTGAAAAATGGCAATGTGAATTAATCGGTATCCCTCACACTTC
>CAKQTN010000173.1:0-3014 GCA_934276625.1 uncultured Haemophilus sp. | reverse complement strand
GGCAAAAACACAAAAACTGAAATGACCTAATAAGCTGATAAAGAAATAAATTTTGCCGAGTAAGGTGTCTGGCCAGTCAATGAGAAAGGCGTAACGACTGCCAATAAGAATTGCGATAATAATGTTAAAAAAAGCAAACCAATGTCCCCACGAAATTTTTCGTGAGGTTTCTTCACGGTATTCACGTCCGTTGAATTTGCTCTTTTTAAACCAAAACATTTTATTTTATTTTTACCGAATTCATTAAAGAGTTGGCAAAGGCTTGAGCGAGTGCTTCACGCTGTGCAGCTGGTACGCTAGTGGTCAATAGATTACTGGCCATATTGCCTAAAGCGATAAGAGAAAGATCAACGGGCGCTTTGTGAGTTTCAAGCACGCTAATCATGTCGTTAATGATGGCATTAACTTGCCCATCGGAATACTTTGAATGTTGAGCCATTTGGAATGTTTAAGCCTGTTCTAAATACAAAAAAACTTCTCATATCATACCCGATAATTTGTCCAATCTGAATAATTTCTTTTTTCTTGCTTAAAAAGTGCGGTTATAATTTAAGGTAAATTTTACGAAGGAAAAAATTATGAGCATTACGGTTAATCAAATCGTGCTACATCAATTAGTTAAGCACGCTGAAAATGAAACCACTACCATGGAAAGCGTGTTGCGTGATGAACTTCTCACCATTACGCCGGAAGTCGAACAAATGATGTTGCAATTACATCAAGGTTATCAAAATAAAGGCAAAGCATTTGGTGTCTTCCAAGAGAATTCCATTTTTGCACAAGATCTGAATCGTTTATTAGAAAATGAAATCAACTTTTTAAATTTCAGCCAACAATCCACAAAATTATTAGCGCAAGAATTGGGCAAATATAATTTTGCAGACAGTGGTACGCTTATTCTGTGCCAATATAACTTCTTAGCGACGGATTACCTATTCATTGCACTATTAGATAGCCGCATCAGTATGTTAGTTGATGAAAATCTTGAAATTCGCCGTACGGAATATTTAGATATCACACAGTTTGATATTGCGGCACGTATCAACTTAACGGATTTGCAAGTGAATGCAAACTCAAACCGCTATCTCACCTTCATTAAAGGTCGTGTTGGTCGTAAAATTAGTGACTTCTTTATGGATTTCTTAGGTGCAGAAGAAGGTTTAAATCCACAAGTTCAAAACCAATGCCTATTACAAGCAGTCAGTGACTACTGTGAACAAGGTGAATTGAACAAAGAACAAACTCAAGCGGTAAAAAAACAGGTCTTTGAATACTGTAAAGGCCAATTAGCAAGCGGTGATGAAATTGCCTTAACTGAACTTTCAGCCAATTTGCCGACTCTAAACGAGCGCCCTTTTGTCACCTTTACAGAAGAGCAAGATTACGGCTTGGAGGAAACCATTCCACCAGTACGTTCAGCCTTAAAAACATTAACGAAATTTTCAGGTTCTGGTAAAGGTGTGACATTAAGTTTTGATGCGGATTTATTAAATAACCGTATTGAATGGGATCCACTCACAGATACTTTAACAATCAAAGGGATACCACCAAATCTGAAAGATCAACTTCAAAAAGCATTAAAGTGCGATAATTAATTTGGCAAGATCATAAAGTTTCGGTATCATTCGACATAACTTTGCAGTAAAAGGTAAAAAATATGCAATTAAGAACATTTTTAGGTGCAGTTGTTTTAGCATTAAGTTTAACTTCTTGTTCAACAGTGCAAAAAGTCGTTTATCGTATTGATGTTCCACAAGGTAACTATTTAGAAGCAGCGACTGTGGCGCAAGTTAAACCGGGCATGACCGCACAACAAGTACAATATCTGCTTGGTACACCAGTTTTAATCGATCCTTATAGTAACCTAACTTGGTATTACGTGTTCTTACAACAACACTCTTACCAAAAACCTGAACAACACACATTTACGGTGAAATTCGATCAGAACGGTTTAGTAAGCAGTGCAGAATTAGATAAGCCATTACCAGAAGTGGCAAAACAAGATGAAAATAATACTATTATCAGCACACCTGAAAATGCAGGTAAGAAAAGCTGGTGGAAATTCTGGTAATCATTAAAAAATAACACCTGCTTGTCATATCAAGCAGGTTCGTTGTATTACAAGGGAATGAAAATGTCAAAAATTCTATTGGTTGATGATGATATTGAACTAACAGATTTACTTGCTGAAGTTTTACGACTGACAGGTTTTGAAGTCGAGGTCGCCAATAATGGCCAAGAAGCGCTAGATAAGCTAAATGAAAGCCATCAGTTAGTGTTATTAGATATCATGATGCCTGTATTAAACGGGATTGAAACACTCAAGAAAATTCGCCAAACATCAAATGTCCCTGTAATGATGCTTACCGCACGTGGTGAAGAAATAGATCGTGTTCTTGGCTTAGAACTTGGTGCCGATGACTATTTACCAAAACCCTTTAACGATCGTGAACTGGTTGCTCGCATTAAAGCCATTTTACGTCGTGCTACGCCAGCAGAAAAAGAAAATACACAAAATTCAACCGCACTTTCATCAGAAGAAAATACATTAGAATTCTGTGGTTTAGTGCTTCATTCTGGTCTTCAACAAGCTTCTTATAACGGTCAAGATCTTGGTCTAACCGGCTCTGAATTTGCTCTACTTCATAAACTGGTACTTCGCCCAGGACAAATTGTCTCTCGCGAAGAATTAAGCATGAATGTACTTGGCAAACACCTTTCTCCTTTTGATCGCTCGATTGATATGCATATGTCAAACTTGCGCAAAAAACTTCCAGAAAGAGACAATGGCTTACCATGGCTGAAAACGCTACGTGGTCGTGGTTACTTGTTGGTTTGTGAATAATGCTTATTAAGAAATTTAGCTTAAATCAGCTCACGATACGCACATTTACTGTTTTTTGGTTGGCATTCTTTGCCATGACCGCGCTTTTAGTCGCACTCCCTTATTTTGATAGCCGCTTATACTCAGATTTAAATCAAAATGAAATATCGAGCTATCAAAAGAAACTCGT
>CAKQTN010000172.1:0-3015 GCA_934276625.1 uncultured Haemophilus sp. | reverse complement strand
CAAGATGAACGAGAATACCTTTCCTTACGGAGTTTGTTGTCATTACCGACTGAAGATTTTCATTTATTAAGCCGAGGCGTGGAAATCAATCATTTTTTGAAAACCCACCAATTCTGCGGAAAGTGCGGTCAAAAAGCGGAACAAACTCACGATGAGCTAGCGGTTCAATGCACAAGTTGTGGCTATCGTACTTATCCCGTTATTTGCCCTTCGATTATTGTCGCCGTTCGCCGTGGCACAGAGATTTTATTAGCCAACCATAAACGTCATTACACGCCAGGCAAAGCAGGTATTTACACCACGCTAGCCGGTTTTGTGGAAGTGGGCGAAACCTTTGAAGATGCCGTTCATCGTGAAGTGTTTGAAGAAACTGGTATTCGCGTGAAGAATATTCGCTATTTCGGTAGCCAACCTTGGGCATTCCCGAATTCACAAATGGTGGGCTTTTTAGCTGATTACGACAGCGGAGAAATTCAACTGCAAGAAACAGAACTGCATGATGCACAATGGTTTTCTAGCGCTGCCCCCTTGCCAGAATTACCGCCAACAGGTACTATCGCACTCAAATTAATTAATGCTACGCTTGAGCTTTGCAAAGCGGAACAAAATAAATAAAGGAAAGCCCATGTCTGAATTAAAAAATGATCGTTATTTAAAAGCCTTATTACGTGAACCAGTGGATATGACCCCCGTATGGATGATGCGCCAAGCGGGACGCTATTTGCCTGAATATAAAGCAACACGTGCAGAAGCAGGCGATTTTATGTCTCTTTGCCGCAATGCGGATTTAGCTTGTGAAGTCACCTTACAACCACTTCGTCGCTATGCTTTAGACGCAGCTATTTTGTTCTCAGATATTTTAACTATTCCTGATGCGATGGGCTTAGGCTTAAGTTTTGGTGCAGGTGAAGGCCCGAAATTTGCCCGTCCAATTGAAAATAAAAGTGCGGTCGAAAATTTACCGATTCCTGATCCTGAAGGCGAACTTCAATATGTGATGAATGCTGTGCGCACAATTCGTCTCGAACTAAAAGGCGAAGTGCCACTGATTGGTTTCTCTGGTAGCCCGTGGACACTGGCAACTTATATGGTTGAAGGTGGTAGCAGCAAAACCTTCAATAAAATCAAAAAAATGATGTATGCCGAACCGCAAACTTTGCATCTTTTATTAGATAAAGTAGCGGATTCCGTGATTTTATACCTAAACGCACAAATCAAAGCAGGTGCACAAGCGGTCATGGTGTTTGATACTTGGGGCGGTGTATTAGGTCATCGTGAATATTTAGACTTCTCTCTGCAATATATGCACAAAATCGTCGATGGTTTAATTCGTGAACACGATGGCCGTAAAGTACCGGTAACCTTATTTACTAAAGGCGGCGGGTTATGGTTAGAAGCCATGGCTAATACAGGCTGTGATGCGCTAGGATTAGACTGGACAGTTAATTTGGCTGATGCAAAAGCGCGTGTGGGTCATAAAGTGGCACTACAAGGCAATATGGATCCAAGTGTGTTATATGCACCAGCAGAGCGTATTGAGCAAGAAGTGCAGTCAATTTTAGCTGATTTTGGACAAGGCAGCGGCCATGTATTTAACTTAGGCCATGGAATCCACCAAGATGTGCCAGAAAGTGCACCAAAAATCTTCGTGGATGCCATTCATGAGTTCTCAAAAGCCTATCATAAATAAGCGAGAAAAAAATGCGAAATCCAATTCACAAGCGCCTCGAAAATGTTGAAAGCTGGCAACATCTGACCTTTATGGCTTGCTTATGCGAACGCATGGCACCGAACTTTGCCCTGTTTTGTCAAATGACCGAACAGGAGCAAGCAGAAAAGACCTATCACAACATTTTAAATTTAGTGTGGGAATTTCTAACGGTCAAAGGAGCAAAAATCAATTTCGAAAACCAATTAGAGAAGCTCGAAGAAATTATTCCTGATGTGAATGATTATGACTTCTTTGGCGTGGTACCCGCTCTCGATGCTTGTGAAGCATTAGGTGAATTATTGCATGCTATTATCGCTGGCGAGACGCTCGAAAAAGCGATTCAAATTAGTCAAATTTCGTTAGGTACGGTTTGTTCTTTGTTAGAAACACAAGAAAATCGTGATCTTTCTGAGAGCGAACTAAAAAGCCGTGAAGAAATTGAAGAGGAACTTGACCTTCAATGGCAAATCTATCGCTTACTCAAAGAATGTGAAAAACGCGATGTAGACCTGATTTTATCCCTCCGAAATGAGATCAAACAGGAGGGAATCTCCAATATTGGTATAAAAATTGAGCAATGACGTGAGATTTGTCACAATTTTTGCAAATCGGGCTTTTATTTCCTAGAAAGTTAGATTATCCTTTTCCAAGCCATAGTTGGTTACAGGCCTCTAACTTAACAGAGTCAAATTTTAATTTAACAAAAGGTACAAATTTATGAACAAAACAGATTTAATCGATGCAATTGCAAGTGCTGCTGAATTAAATAAAAAACAAGCTAAAGCTGCATTAGAAGCTACTTTAGCTGCTATCACTGGTAGCCTTAAAAAAGGTGAACCTGTTCAATTAATCGGTTTCGGTACATTTAAAGTAAACAAACGTGCAGCACGTACTGGACGTAACCCACAAACTGGTGCAGAAATCAAAATCGCGGCATCTAAAGTTCCTGCATTCGTATCTGGTAAAGCATTAAAAGACGCAATCAAATAATTTGTCTTAAAACGGACTTTAATTGAACCCTGCTTTGTCAGGGTTTTTTGTTGCCTAAATTTTAGCTTTACAATCATCATTTTGCTTATATAATTCCGAACCGAAACTTATTACGGGATATAAATAATGAAACGAAACATTCAACACCGAAATACCCAACAACGCAGACATGCCATCATGCAACTTCTGCAGGAACAAGGTGAAGTCAGTGTAGAACAGCTAGTACAGTTATTTGACACCTCTGAAGTGACGATTCGAAAAGATCTCACTGCATTAGAAAGTAATGGTTTCCTTCTTCGTAAATACGGTGGTGC
>CAKQTN010000171.1:0-3015 GCA_934276625.1 uncultured Haemophilus sp. | reverse complement strand
TTTTAGACAAATGGAGAACGTAATGTCGCAAAACGGTCCAGATCAAGATCCTTGGGGTAAACCGGGACAGAGCAGCGGTCCAAAACAGTCAGATAATTCATCAGATAAGCAAAATGAAAATGGCTGGGGTTCGCGAGACAATAAAAATCAGGAACAATCACCTCCAGATATTGAAGAGGTATTTAATAATCTGTTGAAAAAATTAGGAGGTGGGAATAAGAAGGGTGGATCAAATAATACTTCGCCGAATATACCTTCATTTAATTTAGGTAAGATTTTACCGATCGCCGCAGTAATCGGAGGGATTATTTGGGGTGCAAGCGGTTTTTACACCATTAAAGAAGCAGAACGTGGCGTGACGTTACGTTTTGGCGAGTTTCATTCTATCGTTCAACCAGGCTTAAACTGGAAACCAACCTTTATTGATAAAGTGATTCCAGTGAATGTAGAGCAAGTTCGTGAGCTTAAAACACAAGGTGCGATGTTAACCAAAGATGAAAACATGGTTAAAGTGGAAATGACCGTGCAATATCGCGTGCAAAATCCTGAAAAATACCTGTTTAGCGTGAGCAATGCGGATAATAGCCTTGGGCAAGCGACAGACAGTGCACTTCGTTATGTGATTGGTCATATGACTATGAATGATGTACTGACAACGGGTCGTGCCGTGGTACGTGAAGATACATGGAAAGCCTTGAACGATATTATCAAACCTTATGATATGGGACTTGAAGTGATTGACGTGAACTTCCAATCTGCACGTCCACCAGAAGAAGTGAAAGATGCTTTCGATGATGCGATTAAAGCACAGGAAGACGAACAACGTTACATTCGTGAAGCAGAAGCTTATGCTCGCGAGAAAGAGCCAATCGCTCGTGGTGATGCTCAGCGTATCGTGGAAGAAGCAACGGCTTATAAAGATCGTGTTGTACTTGATGCGCAAGGGGAAGTAGAACGTTTACAACGTCTTCTACCTGAATTTAAAGCGGCGCCTGATTTGTTAAAAGAGCGTCTTTATATTCAAACCATGGAAAAAGTCATGGCAAACACACCTAAAGTGATGCTAGACAGTAATAATGGTAACAATTTAACCGTATTACCATTGGAGCAATTAATGGGTAAAAAGACGGTTAAGCCAGTGACCACTACTTCAGAAAGTGCGGTCAGTTCTGCGCCTGTTTCAACACAGGAACGCCGTGTAGAAACACAAGCGGTTCAACCGGTTCAATCAAATGAAGGCATTCGCCAAGGGAGATTTAACTAATGCGTAAATTTTTACTTCCGATTATTGTGGTGATTGCAGCGGTGTTATATTCCAGCGTGGTGGTTGTAACTGAAGGCTCACGTGGCATCATGTTGCGTTTTAACAAAGTACAACGTGATGCAGAAAACAAAGTTGTGGTGTATGAACCAGGTTTACATTTTAAATTGCCTTTAATTGATAGCATTAAAGTGCTTGATGCGCGTATTCGTACCCTTGATGGATCTGCTACTCGTTTTGTGACAGTCGAGAAAAAAGACTTGTTGGTGGATTCCTATGTAAAATGGAAAATCAGCGATTTCGGTCGTTTCTATACTGCAACGGGTGGTGGCGATTATAACCAAGCTGCAAGCTTATTAAGCCGTAAAGTGAATGACCGTCTGCGTTCAGAAATAGGTACTCGTACAATTAAAGATATCGTTTCAGGTACCCGTGGTGAATTAATGGCAGGTGCGAAAAAAGCGTTAAATTCAGGGCAGGATAGTACCTCTGAATTAGGGATTGAAGTCGTCGATGTTCGCGTAAAACAAATTAACTTACCGGATGAAGTTTCTTCTTCGATTTACCAACGTATGCGTGCAGAACGTGATGCGGTTGCCCGTGAACACCGTTCACAAGGTAAAGAAAAAGCGGCGTTCATTCAAGCAGACGTGGATCGTAAAGTCACCTTGATCTTAGCGAATGCAAATAAAACTGCACAAGAATTACGTGGTAATGGTGATGCGGCAGCAGCGAAATTATATTCTCAAGCTTTTGCTCAAGAACCACAGTTTTATAGCTTTATTCGTAGTTTAAAAGCGTATGAAAGTAGCTTTGAAGGTTCAGGTAATATGATGATCTTGAAACCAGACAGTGATTTCTTCCGCTTTATGCAAGCGCCAAAGAAATAAACGAGAGATAATAAAACGTAAAGTGCGGTTAGAAATAACCGCATTTTTTATTGCTGAATTTTAGGGAGATCTCTATTTATAAGTTAAAAACACCTGTAATGCAATCAATCATATCCATAGCCAAATCAAATTAAATCCACATAAAATATAAGCCAATTTTTTGGCATAATCACCTTGCTTTTTAAGCTTTTTCTTTCTTTTTATATTTTATTGATCATTTGGAGGATTAGATGAAAAAACTGATTATTGGCGGAGCAGCCATTGCAGTATTGGGTTATTTGGGGTTGTGGGGTATCTGCATCAATTTGATAAAGAGAACGCGACTCAACTTTTAATGGAAAATCGCTATACGGGCGAACAAGAAAAAGTGGCAAAAGCGTTGTTTGATAACAGCTGCCAATATTGCCATAGTCCAAGCACGCCTCTTCCATTTTATTCAAAATTCCCGATTGTGGGTGACCAAATGCAATCGGATATTCAGAATGGGCTTCGTGCTTTCCGCTTAGATCGTTTAGTTGAAGGCTTAAAAGATCCGAGCAAATTATCCCAAGCTGATTTAGCAAAATTACAACGTGTACTTGAAAATAACGAAATGCCAATTGCTAAATTCAGACATCTTCACTGGGGAAGTAAACCAGATGAGCAAGAGAAAGTGGCGTTGCTTAACTGGATTCGTGAAGTACGTAAAATGTCTTTACCAAAAGAAACACCCAATGTTGATGCCGATCGTTTAGTTCAACCGATTCCAGACAGTATTGCGACTGATGAAGCAAAAGTCGCGTTAGGTCATGATCTTTACTTTGATGGACGTTTATCAGGCGATGGTTCTATTCAATGTCATACTTGTCACCAATTAGACAAAGG
>CAKQTN010000170.1:0-3063 GCA_934276625.1 uncultured Haemophilus sp. | reverse complement strand
ACTTCACTAATGTTCATAAAAAATCCTTGACCTTAACCTTATGTTAAGGTTTATAGTAAGCTTAATTTCAATCTATATCAATAATTAAGGAGTAAATATGAAATCAATTACATTACATGTAACAGGAATGACTTGTGGTGGTTGTGTGAAAAGCGTCACAAGAGTGTTGGAAGAACTTAATGGCGTAGAAAAAGCCGTAGTAACACTTGATGATGGTAAAGCAGTGGTTACCTTTGATGAAAGTGCGGTCAGTATTCCACAATTAATTGAAACAATTGAAGACGCAGGTTTTTATGCAACAGAATAAAAAAATAGCCATTCAAATCGAGGGGATGACCTGCCAATCCTGTGCTAATCGGATTGAGAAAGTATTGAATCGAAATGATTTTGTCTCTGAAGCGGGCGTGAATTTTGCGGCAGAGGAAGCGCACGTAGTATTTGATTCATCTCAGGCTTCAGAACAAGATATTTTGACAATTATTCAAAAAGCTGGATTTAATGGCATTCTAAAGCAAAATGTGCTGCCTAGCGCACCTAATGAAACGAAGATTAGTCCGCGTTTATGGTTGCTTTTGTTCATTAACATTCCTTTTTTAATCGGAATGATCGGGATGATGTTTAATCATCATTCTTGGATGATGCCGCCAATGTGGCAATTTGTTCTTGCGAGCATTGTGCAACTCGGGTTAGCCATTCCTTTTTATAAAGGTGCGATTGGTAGTATTCGAGGTGGTTTAGCCAATATGGATGTACTAGTGAGTACAGGTACGTTGGCGATTTATCTCTATTCGGTCTTTATGCTGTTTTATCATCAGTCAATGGGGCATGATGGCGCATCTCATGTTTATTTTGAAGCATCAGTAATGGTCATTGGTTTCGTCAGCCTTGGGAAATTTCTTGAGGAAAGAACGAAGAAACAAAGCTTAAACAGTTTAGGGTTATTATTACAACTCACCCCAAAACAAGTCAGTGTTCAACGTGAAAATCGTTGGGAAACGATTCCTCTTGATCAAGTAAAAATAGGCGATATTTTACGGGCTAATCAAGGTGAACGTATTGCAGCTGATGGTGTAGTTGAACAGGGGAGTGGTTGGTGCGATGAGAGTCATTTAACCGGTGAATCTCAACCATTAGAAAAAATGTCTCAAAGTCCTGTGCTTGCGGGGGCAATGGTGACACAAGGTAGCCTTATTTATCGAGCCACTCAACTCGGTCAGCAAACCCTATTGGGCGATATGATGAAAGCGCTCTCTGAGGCGCAAGGTACAAAGGCACCGATTGCTCGTTTTGCTGATAAAGTCGCTGCAGTATTTGTACCTGCCGTGTTATTAATTTCTGCGATAACGTTTGGATTAACCTGGTGGATAAAAGGAGATTGGGTAACCGCTTTAATTCATTCGGTTGCTGTGTTAGTTATTGCTTGTCCTTGTGCGTTAGGGCTTGCTACACCTGCTGCCATAATGGTTGGTATGGGAAAAGCAGTTAATGCAGGGATTTGGTTTAAAGATGCGGCATCCATGGAAGAGGCGGCGCATGTGGATACGGTGGTATTAGACAAAACTGGAACGCTAACTCAAGGAGAGCTCAAAATAGCCGATGTTTGGCAACCACAAAGTGCGGTCTATTCAGAGGCGGATTTATATCGTATAGCGGCTTCTGTTGAGCAAAACGCCAATCATCCTTTAGCTAAAGCAATAGTCCTTGCGGCTCAGGAAAAATCACTTGAAATTCCGACCGCACTTTCAGTTCATTCCGAAGTGGGGCAGGGTATTTCTGCTCATATTGACGGAATAGGTTTGGTTAAAGTCGGTAAGCCGACTTATTGTGAATTAATCTTACCTGATAATATGCCTCAAATTTGGCAAATTGCGAGTATTGTTGCAGTATCTGTAGATAACAGCCCGATCGGTGCATTTGCATTAGCAGACAGCCTAAAAGAGGATAGTTTGCAAGCGATTCAACGCTTACACCAACATAATATTGATGTGGTGATAATGAGTGGTGATCAACAATCTGTCGTTAATTATGTTGCCCAACAAGTCGGTGTAAAAACTGCACAGGGTAATTGCAGTCCACGTGACAAAGCAACTTATATTGAGAGATTACGTCAGCAAGGCAAAGTGGTCGCAATGGTTGGTGATGGTGTGAATGATGCACCAGCCTTAGCGATGGCTAATGTAAGCTTTGCGATGAAATCGGGCTCTGATGTTGCAGAACAAACTGCATCGGCGACACTCATGCAGCATTCGGTGGATCAGTTAGTCGATGGATTAATGATTTCTCGTGCGACATTAAAAAATATTAAGCAAAACTTATTCTTCGCTTTAATTTACAATGTGTTAGGTATTCCACTTGCCGCATTGGGCTACTTAAGTCCTGTCCTGGCCGGTGCAGCCATGGCGATGAGTTCGCTTTCTGTACTGTCAAATGCACTGCGATTAAAACGGGTGAAAATTAAATAAGAAAAAGGCGATATGAAAATATCGCCTTTTGTTTGAACTAACTTTGTTTCCATAATGGAAGTTGAATAGTGACGACAAGTCCACCTAAATTACTGGATTCTGCCCATACTTTTCCATGGTGCTCATTAACTACGTTATAAACAATGGTTAATCCCAACCCTGTTCCACCAGTGGCCCGTGTTCGGGTTTCATCTACACGATAAAATGGCTTAAAGATTTTATCAAACTCTTCAGGTGGTAAGCCCAAGCCATTATCATCTACTCGAATTTGTAGGCAATTATCATCCTGCTCATTTTTATGTAAATTAATGGTTAAGAAAATACGATCTTTCGTATATTTCAGTGCATTTCGAATAATGTTTTCAATCGCACTGGTAAGCAAGCTTAGGTTGCCATAAATCATGTGTTTTTCAGGATGTAAAATAGAGATATTGACATCACAAGTTATTTTGCGTTGTTCTGCTTCAAATAAGGCATCCTTTATAACATCGTCCCAGAGTTGATCAATAGAAAATAAATTGTGCTCCATTTGAGAATGCATTTGTTGACGGGAAATGAGCAGCAATTCACTGATCATTTTATCCATTCGTTGTATTTCTTT
>CAKQTN010000169.1:0-3094 GCA_934276625.1 uncultured Haemophilus sp. | reverse complement strand
GGTGTTGGTTTTTGGGGTTATCAAAAATTAACTGAGTTTGTTCATACGCCGGTGAATGTCACGCAAGATCAATTGCTGACAATTGAGCGAGGCACTACTGGCAGTAAACTCGCCGCTTTATTAGAGCAAGAAAAAATTCTTGAACATGCCGATTTATTGCCTTGGTTATTGAAATTACAACCTCAGCTCAACAAAGTGAAAGCGGGGACTTATTCTTTAACGGGCGTGAAAACGTTGCAAGATTTATTGGATATGCTCAATTCCGGCAAGGAAGCGCAATTTAGCGTGAAGTTTATTGAAGGTAAAACGTTCAAGGAATGGCGTAAAAACCTTGAAAACGCACCGCACTTAAAACAAACCTTGCAAGGTAAAAGTGATAAAGAAATTATGGCGTTATTAGATATTCCAGCCGTTGCAAAAGCCGTTTATGAATGGAACAACATGGAGGGGTGGTTGTATCCAGATACCTATAATTACACGCCTAACTCGACGGATCTTGAATTATTAAAACGTTCAGCTACTCGCTTGCAAAAAGCTTTGGATAAAGCGTGGAATGAACGTGATGAAAATCTCCCATTAGCAGATCCATATCAGATGCTAATTTTGGCGTCTATTGTGGAGAAAGAAACGGGGATTGCGGCGGAGCGTCCACAAGTGGCTTCCGTATTTATTAATCGTTTAAAAGCCAATATGAAACTGCAAACTGACCCAACGGTGATTTATGGAATGGGTGAGAGTTATACCGGCAATATTCGTAAGAAAGATTTGGAAACGATAACCCCTTACAATACCTATATGATTGAAGGTTTACCACCAACACCAATTGCGATGGTGAGTGAGAGCGCTTTACAGGCTGTGGCGCATCCAGCGAAAACAGATTTTTATTATTTTGTAGCCGATGGAAGTGGCGGTCATAAATTTACTCGTAATCTGAATGAGCATAATAAAGCAGTGCAAGAATATTTACGTTGGTATCGTAGCCAACAAAAAGGAGCCAACTAATGCAAGGCAAATTTATCGTCATTGAAGGTCTGGAAGGTGCAGGTAAAAGTACCGCCATGCAAACGGTGGTGGATACATTAAAATCCCTTGGTGTAAATGATATCGTGTTTACTCGTGAGCCAGGTGGTACACCGTTAGCGGAGAAATTACGCCATTTAATCAAGCATGAAACAGAAGAACCTGTTACCGATAAAGCGGAATTATTAATGCTTTATGCGGCACGAATTCAATTGGTAGAAAATGTGATTAAGCCAGCATTGGCTGCAGGCAAGATAGTGCTGGGTGACCGTCATGATATGTCTTCACAGGCCTATCAAGGCGGTGGACGTCAGTTTGACCAAACGCTGATGGCAAATTTAAAAAATATGGTGTTAGGTGATTTTGAACCCGATTTTGTACTGTATTTAGATATTGATCCTGCAGAGGGGCTTGCACGTGCGAGAGGACGAGGCGAATTAGACCGTATTGAACAACAAGGGCTGGATTTTTTCCATCGTACCCGTCAACGTTATTTGGAGTTGGTACAGAATAATCCGAAAGCCGCCATTATTAATGCGGGTCAGCCATTGGCACAAGTTCAAGCCGATATTCAAATTGCAGTTAAAAATTGGTGGATGTCACAAGCAAAATGAGCGAGCTTTATCCTTGGTTAGTGCCTACTTATCAAAAAATTAGCCAAACTTTTAGCGAAGGTTTGGGGCATCATGCGTTGTTAATTAAAGCCGATCAAGGGCTAGGAGCAGAAAGTTTATTTGATGCTTTGACAAAACGCATTATGTGTCAAACGCCAGATAATGCACCTTGTGGCCATTGTCATGCTTGCCACTTAATGGCAGCGCAAAGTCACCCTGATTTTCATGTTTTAGCATCTCAAGAAGGCAAAGACATTGGCGTTGATCAGGTGCGGGCAATTAATGAAGTTGTCAGCCAACACGCGCAACAAAACGGCAATAAATTAGTGTATATCCAAGATGCGGAGCGTCTTACAGAAGCGGCTGCGAATGCTTTGCTCAAAACTTTGGAAGAGCCGCGTCCGAATACGTATTTCTTATTGCAAACAGAACCCTCCTCTTCATTGTTAGCGACTATTTACAGCCGTTGCCAAGTGTGGAATGTGCCTTTGCCAACAGAGGCGGAAGCCCTAAATTGGCTTTCTTCTCAATTTCAGGCAGAAACATCAGAATTATTGACCGCAATTGCGATGAATTTGGGGCGACCACTGTTAGCACTAGAAACACTTCAGCAAGGATTAATTGAACAACGGAAGAATTTTCTACGCCAATTTTGGCTTTTTTATCGTCGTCGTTCGCCTTTGGAAATTTTGCCTTTCTTTGAAAAAGAACGCACTATACAGCAAGTGGATTGGATTTTAGCGTTTTTAAGCGATGCCATTAAATACAAACTCGAAATTCAGAGTGGCTGGCAAACACTTGATCTTAAAACAGGTGTAACTCAATTTGCAGACGAGCAAACTGCGCTTGGGTTATTAACCGCAAATAAAATTATGCAAAAAGTACGCTCGGATTTACTCACTATCAACGGCGTTAATACAGAATTAATGTTACTAGATGGTTTGACGAAGTTAATTACCGACGTATTTAAGGACTAAATAAATTATGTTTATCGTAGATTCCCATTGCCATTTAGATGCATTGGATTATGAAAATTTACACAAAGATATTGCTGATGTAGTAGCCAAAGCCCAAGCACGAGATGTGAAACATTTACTCGCCATTGGCGTGACATTAAGCCGTTTTGAAAAAGCTTATCCTGAGTTAGCGAAATTTCCTAATGTGTCTTTGGCTTGCGGTGTGCATCCCTTAGATCTTGAAGAAGAACCTTACGATGCAGCGCGTTTACTGCGTTTAGCGCAAGATAAAAAAGTGATTGCGATTGGCGAAATCGGTTTGGATTATTATTACAGTGCGGATAATAAAGCGTTGCAGCAAACGGTTTTTGCTGACCAAATCACCGTTGCTAATGAGGTAGATAAGCCAGTAATTATTCATACGCGCTCAGCGCCAGAAGATACCATTGCCATGTTGCGTGAGCACCAGGCAGAAAAGTGTGGTGGATTAATTCATTGTTTTAC
>CAKQTN010000168.1:0-3116 GCA_934276625.1 uncultured Haemophilus sp. | reverse complement strand
AATTCATTGTTAAATGCTGCGCCACCTAATGGGCCTTCAATCATAATATCTAAGGCTGAAGCAATACGGTTTGGTTTAGAAAGTGGATTTTCCCAAGGTTGTTCAAAGTTAGGAATCACGAGGTTTGATACGGAGAAACCGGTTAAACCCGCTTTAGGTTTTGCACCACGACCCGTTGCGCCTTCATCACGAATCTCACCGCCCGAACCTGTTGCAGCACCAGGGAATGGCGAAATCGCGGTTGGGTGGTTATGGGTTTCCACTTTCATTAAGATATGCGCATCTTCATTGTGATAGCGATATTGTCCATCTTGATCCGCAAAGAAACGGCCGACTTTTGAGCCTTCCATCACCGCAGCATTATCTTTATAGGCTGAAAGCACGAAATCAGGGGTTTTCTCAAAGGTATTTTTAATCATCTTAAACAGGGATTTATCCTGTTTTTTGCCGTCAATAATCCAATCCGCATTAAAGATTTTATGGCGGCAGTGCTCAGAGTTGGCTTGCGCGAACATATAAAGTTCAATATCGTGTGGATTGCGCCCTAATTGGGTAAAGTTTTCCACCAAATAATCAATTTCATCTTCTGCCAGTGCCAAGCCTAATTCTACATTGGCTGTCACTAAGGCTTCACGTCCGCCTTTCAAAATATCCACGGTTTTAAACGGTTTCGGATCTTGATGACGGAATAAAATCTCTGCATCTTGCGGATTGCGCACCACGGTTTCCATCATTCGGTCATGTAAAAGTGCGGTCAATTTTTCTGTTGTTTTTTCATCAAGCGGTTGGCTTAACTCAAAATAATACGCCAAACCACGCTCAATACGCTCCACTTCACTTAAACCACAGTTATGCGCAATATCGGTCGCTTTAGAAGACCAAGAAGAAATCGTGCCAACGCGTGGAATCACGATAAAAGTTTCGCCTTTGGCATCGTGTTCTGCCAAAGTTGGGCCGTAATGTAACAACGCTTTTAATGTTGCTTCCTGCTCGCTAACAAGCGGTCGATTTAATTCCACAAAATGCAAATATTCCGCATAAACCGATTTCACCGGTAATTGATTTTGTTGGAATTTTTGCATTAAGCCTTGAATACGGAATTCAGAAAGGGCGGGTGAGCCACGAAAAGTTTGAAACATACGGGTACCTTTGAGTTGTGTTTGAGATGAAAATCGCGGGCTATTATAAAGGAAAACACGCCAAAACGAAAACGTTTGCGTCAATCATTTTCAAATGATTTTCAGTGGGAGAAAGCATATAATCATCAAGCTATTTCAAAACAATCCGAAAACTAACCGCACTTTGGGGCGCTACTATGATCATCAATGACATCAATTTCAACGATCTCTATCAACAACATCTGAAAGCCTGTAATCACTATAATCTTCCACCAACAAAATGGAATAAAAAAGCCCCTAAAATGGCCGAAAATTTAGTGGGCAAACCAAGCCGTTATAACGAGATCTTACTTAAAGCCATGAATGTGCAACCCAATGAAACCGTGTTAGATATCGGCTGTGGCCCCGGCACCTCTGTGATTCCTTTAGCCCAACAATGCCAAGCTGTGTATGCCCTCGATTACAGCCAAGGCATGTTAGAGATGGTTCAGCAATATAAAGAAAAGTATCAACTGAATAATATTACGCTTCTACATAAATCATGGTCGGATAACTGGGATGATGTACCTCAAGCAGATGTAATACTCGCCTCTCGCTCGACACTTGTGGATGATTTGGATGACATGATTGAAAAACTGCAAAGTAAGGCGAAAAAACGGGTCTTTTTAACCTCGGTGACACAACGCCATTTTCTCGATGAAGGCGTATTTGAAGCCATTGGTCGTGATGATGTGGGCTTTCCAACTTATATTTATTTAGTTAATCGCCTTTACCAAAAAGGCATTCACGCGAATGTGAGTTTTATTGAAACTGAATCAGGCCATTTCCAAGGCGACACCTTTGAGGATTTATTAAATTCTGTGGAGTTTTCTCTCGGTAATCTCACTGAAAAAGAAAAACAAGATTTGGCTCAATTCTATCAACAAAAACAAACTAATAACGACCCAATAAAACACGGACAACGTAAATGGGCATTAATTTGGTGGGAGGTTTAAGAAAAAAAGCGGTCATTTTTGACCGCATTTTACGCTTTTAGATAGATTAAAGAATCTCTAATAACTTCGCAAAGTCATCAAACACCCAATCTGGGTTTGATTCAGCAATTGGAATGTTGTAGTTGTATCCGTAAGTTAAACCCACAGCAGGACAACCTGCTGAATGTGCTGCGAGAATATCATTTCGAGAGTCACCTACAAACAACACTTGACGAGGTTCTACGCCAAATTTACCACATAAATAATACAATGGGCCTGGATGTGGTTTAATCGCGGGTAATGATTGCCCACCAAGCATTTCACTGAATAAATGATCGATGCCAAATGCCGCCAATACTGGCTGAACATGGCGAGTTGGTTTGTTCGTTACCACGGCTAAGGTATAACCACGAGCTTTCAAAGTTTCCAATGTTTCTTTCACATTTGGATATAAACGACTCACATTGCAAAGATTCTCCGCGTAATACACATTAAAACGCTCTTTCACTTGCTCCATTTCTGCATCTGAAAAGTCTTTACCTGTTTGTACTTTTGCCCATTCTAAAGCGCGAGCAATCAATACAGGCGCCCCATTACCAATCCAAGTTAACACTAACTCTTCTGGTGCTTGGGGTAAATCAAAGTCTGCTAAAGCAGAATTCACAGATAACGCTAAATCCGGCAAGCTATTCACAAGCGTACCATCTAAATCAAAACCGATAACTTTAAATTGAGTCTTCATTCTCTCTACCATCTATTTAACTGAAGCTAACTGCTCACGCATTTGATCAATGATTTGTTTATAATCTAGTTTGCCAAAAATCGCTGAGCCTGCCACGAACATATCTGCACCGGCTACGGCGATTTCTGCAATATTATCCACTTTTACCCCACCATCAACTTCTAAACGGATATCTAAACCGCTTTCATCAATCAGACGACGTGCCTGTTGTAATTTTTTCAATGTGGAAGGTAAAAAAGATTGTCCACCAAATCCTGGATTCACGGACATTAACAAAATCAC
>CAKQTN010000167.1:0-3154 GCA_934276625.1 uncultured Haemophilus sp. | reverse complement strand
AATAAGTTTGGAATTAGCACAAAGAAGATTAACCAACTGAAGATAATTGCAACAGTAATTTTCTGGAATTTATTATTGATTATCTTCATCGTTGAGTACAACCTCCCAACCTTCGTGCCATGTAATACCTACACGTTGACCAACGCTGTGATCCATATGTGGGTCGTCTTCGTTAAAGAATTCGCTCACTAATACGCGTTTACCGTTGTGATCAAATTCTACTGTAGACTCAAGTGTCATCCCTTTATAGGTACGATCCACAATGCGACCAATAATTGCATTTGAGTGCTCATTTTCGTCAAGCTCTTCAATCACAATATCTTCTGGGCGTAATAACACTTGTAGTTTTTGACCTTTTTCAGCAGAGATACTGGTGTGAACATCACATACACGACCTTCTACGTTAGCAAGTAGCTCATCGTCAGATTTACGTTCAATCACAGTGGCATCAAATACGTTGATTTCACCGATGAAGCGAGCGACGAATAAGTTGGCTGGATCTTCATAGATTTCACGTGGTGAACCATCTTGTGCAATTTTACCTTTACGTAATAAGACGATACGGTCAGACATGGTGATCGCTTCTTCTTGATCATGGGTAACGAAAATAAAGGTAATGCCAAGTTGACGCTGTAATTGTTTAAGTTCATTTTGCATTTGTTTACGTAACTTATAATCCAGCGCAGATAAAGATTCATCAAGTAGCAACACTTTTGGCTTATTCACAACAGCTCGAGCAATTGCGATACGTTGTTGCTGACCACCAGAAAGTTGAGCAGGTTTACGATCGGCCATTTCTTCTAATTGCACCATACGCAATGCATCCAGAACGCGAGGTTTAATTTCGCTTTCTGCCACTTTTTGCATACGCAAACCAAAAGCCACGTTATCAAAAATAGTCATATGTGGGAATAACGCATAACTTTGGAATACGGTGTTAATGTGGCGTTTTTCTGCCGGAACATTAGTAATATCTTCACCGTCCAAAATAATATGACCTTCATCTAATTCTTCTAAACCCGCTAATAAACGCAATACTGTAGTTTTACCACAGCCGGATGGACCAAGAATTGTGACGAATTCACCGTTATTAATAGTTAGATTAAAATCATTAATAATTGTGTTAGAACCATAGGATTTTTTGATTGAACGAAGCTCAATAATAGGCTTTTGAACCAGATTTTCCACTAGCTTTGGTTTTCTCCCTAATTTCACCAATTTAATCGGTACTGAGTAGAAATGAACCTGCAAAAATGATGCAGGGGCGACATAAAATTGAACAGATATGATATAGCGAATTGTTAATGATGAAAAGGATTTAATCGTGTTTTTAGGAAAAAATTTATCGAAAATTTGACCGCACTTTTTTCAGAAAATTTTATAACTCTCTACTTTCTTGTTATATATCAAGAACTGTAACGAATTTTGGGATTAGACTAGAGCTAATATAAAGGAGAATTTTAAAATGGAAGAACATAATAACAATGAATTATTACAGCGATTTTTAACTTATGTCGCATTTGATACGCAATCTAAATCGTCTGCAAAACATTCACCGAGTTCGCCAGGACAAATGAAATTAGCTTTGCATTTGCAGCAAGAATTAATTGAACTTGGTTTACAAGATGTCAATGTGACTAAGCATGCCGTCGTCACGGCTTATTTACCCTCAAATCATCCCGATTTAACACAAACCATTGGTTTTATTTCCCACCTTGATACTTCACCACAATGTAGCGGTAAAAATGTTCAACCCGAAGTGATTGAAAACTATCGGGGGGGAGATATTGCATTAGGTTTAGGGGAAGAGTTTATTAGTCCCGTGTATTATCCATTTTTACATCAGCTTATTGGTAAAACCTTGATTGTGACAGATGGAACCACTTTACTTGGTGCGGATAATAAAGCTGGAATAGCAGAAATTATGACCGCACTTTCTGTCTTGCAACAGGAAAATATCCCACATTGTAATATTCGAGTGGCATTTACGCCTGATGAAGAAATTGGTTTAGGAATGCATTATTTCCCATTGGATGATTTCCCTTGTGATTGGGCATATACCATTGATGGTGGGGAAGTGGGAGAGCTCGAGTATGAGAATTTTAATGCGGCAACGGCAAAAATCACCTTTAAAGGCCGGGGGATTCATCCAGGGTATGCGAAAAATAAATTAGTGAATGCGCTCACCTTAGCTTGTGAGTTTCAACAAGGTTTTCCAAAAGATGATGTTCCCGAAAAAACATCAGGAAAAGAGGGTTTTTTCCATTTAGATGATTTTAAAGGGGATATTGAGAAAGTTGAGTTACATTATCTCATTCGAGATTTTGACCAAGCTAATTTTGAGCAACGTAAAGCGTTTATTTATCAACTTGTGGAAAAATTTAATAGAGAGAAAAGCCTAAAAGATCCTGTGGAATGTGTGATTGAAGACAGTTATAAAAATATGTATGACACAGTCAAAAATGTCCCACAGGCGATTAAGCTCGCAGATGCAGCAATGAAGGCTTGCGGTATTACACCAAATCACAAACCAATACGGGGTGGAACCGACGGGGCATTTTTAGCGGAAAAAGGATTAGCTTGTCCAAATATCTTTACTGGTGGCTATAATTTCCACAGCAAACATGAATTAGTGACCCTTGAAGGGATGGAAAAAGCCGTCGAAGTGGTTATAAAAATAGCAAACTGTAAAGATTTGTAAATTAGTGTAAAGAAAAAGCTTGCATTTGTCAGAATATGTCAATATAATCGTTAGCGTTTTATCGAGATTCCTTTGATAAAGCTAAACTTTAGAGATTTTATTCATAAATTCCTTTTTGGTGCTCCTAAGAAATTAGGAGCTTTTTTTTACCCCAAATTCAGATCTTTACTTCAAAAACGGATTGCTTCGTTTTTCTTGTCCAATAGTTGTGTAAGGGCCATGTCCTGCAATAACTACCATATCATCATTTAATGTAAATAATTTATTCTTGATTGATGAGATCAATGTATCAAAATCTCCACGAGGGAAGTCTGTACGACCAATACTGTTTTGGAAAAGGACATCGCCAGTAAAAGCAATATTTTTTTCATGTTCAATAAAACCAATGTGGCCAGGTGTATGACCAGGAAGATGAAGAATTTCAAAGGTAAATGTACCAATTTGAATTTTTTC
>CAKQTN010000166.1:0-3158 GCA_934276625.1 uncultured Haemophilus sp. | reverse complement strand
TCAGCCGCCGCTTGTTTTTTGCTATCAATACGCAATGAACATTCAATTTTACCGCGAGTGAGATTTTGACGAAGTTTCTCACGCAAAGCATTTTCCAAGCCTCTAAATTGCTCTGGCAAGCGGAAAAAGTTTTCCAAATAACGTTGGTTAACCGAACGAATTTCCCAAACTGCATCGCCCCAATCTTTCTTGATTTCAAGGCGTGCAAAGGCTGTCATACTATAAATCATAAGCGCTCTCCTACTATTGTCTCTTGTCTTAATTGATTTGCCGGCCATTTTATCGGGAAAGTGCTGTCATTTCTACCGTACATTTTGTAGAAGAATTTTGTTTTCCCTACTTTACACACTGTAAAGATTAAAATACAATCATCGTAAATTTATTATTACAACCTAAGGAAGATAAAATGAACAAGACCGTGGGAAGTACCTTACTTGTAGCAGGTACCATGATTGGGGCTGGGATGTTGGCAATGCCACTGACCTCTGCAGGAATTGGCTTAACTGCAACTGTTTTCTTATTAATTGGCTTGTGGGCAGTGCTTACTTTCACCGCACTTTTATTCGTTGAACTGTATCAAACCGCTGACAGTGATGCGGGGATCGGCACACTTGCTGCACAATATTTTGGTAAAGCAGGGCGAATTATTTCCACTGCTGTTTTAATTGTCTTCTTATATGCCTTAATTGCTGCTTATGTGAGTGGTGGTGGCTCCTTATTAATGGATTTACTCCCAGCCATGGGCGATAAAGACACCATGAACAAAATCGCGGTGCTTGTATTCACCATTTTCTTCGGTAGTTTTATTGTCATCGGCACCCACAGCGTGGATAAAATCAATCGCGTGTTATTCTTTGTGATGATTGCTGCTTTTATCTTAGTGCTCGCATTAATGCTACCAAACATCAAATTTGATAACTTAATGGCGATGCCAATTGATAACGCTTTAATTATTTCTGCAAGCCCTGTATTTTTCACGGCATTTGGTTTCCACGGTTCCATTCCAAGTTTAAATAAATACTTAGGCGGTAATGTAAAATCCTTACGCATTGCGATTTTAGTGGGTTCTGGCATCACGTTATTTGCTTACTTTTTATGGCAGCTTTCTACGCACGGCTTACTCAGCCAAAATGAGTTTTTACAAATTTTACGTGAAGACGCCACGTTAAATGGTTTGGTGAAAGCAACCTTAGAAATCACCCAAAGCCCAATTATTGCGAATGCAGTAAAAATCTTCTCCACTTTGGCTTTAGTAACCTCATTCTTAGGCGTGGCATTAGGCTTATTAGAATGTATCGAAGACTTGCTCAAACAATCTTTTAATATTCATGCAGGGCGTATTTCATTAGGTTTAATGACCTTTATTCCCCCAGTGCTTTTCTCCCTTTTCTATCCGGAAGGTTTTATTCTCGCTCTGGGTTATGCTGGTCAAATGTTCGCGTTCTACGCAGTGGTTTTACCGGTAGCATTAGTTTGGAAAGCACGTGCGATTCATCCTAACTTGCCATACAGAGTGTGGGGCGGTAAAGCATTGTTAGTACTTGTATTGGTGCTTGGGGTGATTATTACTTCAATTCCTTTTGCCATCCGAGCGGGTTATTTACCTTTTGTTGTCGGTTAAAATGAGCGAAAAAAAGACCGCACTTTTAAGGTGCGGTCTCTTTTATTTGTTTTCATATACATGTGCCACTAACTGACCATTCAAGTATTCGCCAATATACACTTGCTCAATCGTTATGTTCTGTTTTTCTAACTCAGCTTTAACCCATTCTTCATCACGATCAATAATGTCTAAAACATCATCATCTAATTGTCCATCAACAATTAATGGATAACGTAAGTTATCATCGCCGTATTGAATAATCGAGAGTTGCCCATTTTGTTCGAATACCGCACGTTTAACCGTTTTGATTTCATAAATACCGGCAGCACGTAACTTAAACATGAGGTCATTAGCAGTAATACTGTGTTTCATACATTCAGCGGTTTTAACCTTACCGTTTGAAATCACCCAAACAGGTTTACCATCAATCAAAGATTTAACTAATTTGTTATGATTTTTGATAAAACGGAGGGTAAAAACCAATAATGTCCAAAGCACGAGCACGAGAGAGAACTGGAATACCCCAATACTATCGCTATAAATCACACCACCAATAATGCCACCTAGCACATAGTTTTGTACCTGATCCATCGCGGAAGTCGGTGCAAGGTTACCTTTTCCCATTAAGTTAATTTGGAGTACCAGTCCAATAATACCCATGGCCAATTTCAAGCCTAATAATGTGTAGCCATCCATTATTTATCCTCCTTATCAATCACAGTAACATTAGGGTTTACTAAGTTAATTGGGGATAAGGTATACGCTGAAAAATCATTATTAAAATGGACTTCGAAATACTGATCCCGAATATTTAAAATCATGCCGTTCATTAATGTACGGCTATTGGTACGAATATCTTCTTTCTGTAAATTTTGACTATCTTTCACCGAATTTAAAAATGTCACCACGCTAGAGATATCAGCTGCATAGACTTCATTTTGCTCATATTGCTTATATTGCACACCGAGCAAGAAAATAATTAATAAAAGAAAGATAATACTGAGATCGCGATATTTGGTTTGTAACCGATGACGTAAATATAAGCTTGTCACCACAAGCAATGCACCTAACGAGACAAAAATGGCGATATATTTAAAATAACCTTCAAAAGACATCGCATTTTCTAAAAAAGCAAAAGAGAAAAAAGACATTTGTCATTCCTAATTTTAAAGAGAAAAACAGGTTGCTACTGTAGCACAACGAAAACTGACTAGCTATTTTTATCACAGAAATTAAATTCGTTTTTCCGAAAAATCCCTTTTATAATGACCGCACTTTTGAAACAAAAAGAGAAAAATATGAAAGCAATTCAGCCTGAAGATCAGGGATATTGGCTGTTCACCAAAGGATCGACACTTTATTGGCAGGAAAATGATCTGCCTTTTGGAACAGCAAAGGAACTCGGCCTCACGACGCAAAAAGCGATGTTGCTCGGGAAATGGAAATCACAACCTTTATGGCTTGTGGCAGAAAATGATCAAGATGAACGAGAATACCTTTCCTTACGGAGTTTGTTGTCATTACCGACTGAAGATTTTCATTTATTAAGCCGAGG
>CAKQTN010000165.1:0-3165 GCA_934276625.1 uncultured Haemophilus sp. | reverse complement strand
GCAACCTGTTGTCTCCAAGGGGTCGCTTCAACTAGAAGACCGGTTTTTAAGTCTTGTAAGTTATCGTTTGAAATAGTTGCTGTAGTTAATACGATAGATGCCGTGAATAAGGTCAATGCCGTTAAGAATTTTTGACCGTCAGCTGTTTCAAATAAACCACTGCTTTTACCAATGGTCACTAAAACAAGTGAAATCACGATAACAGAAATGATCCCGATACCAGAAATAGGGCTAGAAGATGAGCCCACAAGTCCAGCCATATAACCAGACGCTGCTGCAACGAAGAAACCAATTAACACCGCGAGTAGCGTACAAACAACTACTAATAACACGGCAAGCTCAGCAGAAATTGGTGCGGCTGCAATGAAGTGATATAAAGAAATCACGATTAGCACGACAGTCGCCAATAAAATGTAAATGATAGTTTTTGGCGATAAGTCGATATCAATACGATGTTCTGACTCAGCTTGTGAGCCTTTTAACATACGGAAAGAATGAACCATCCCTTCAATCATTGGTTTGAAAAGGATTAATAATGTCCAAATTGCCGCAATACCGATAGTACCCACACCGATAAAGCGAACTTTCGTTTTCCATTCAGCCATGGCATAACTAACAATAGAGGCATCCGTTGGCATATCGCCTGTTGCAGTGAAATAAGGTACCGCAATACCCCAAGCAAGGAATGTACCGAATAACATGGCAAGACCGCCCACGATACCAATTAAGTAACCCGCACCCACTAAGGCAAGAGAGAAACCCATCGGTAATTGGAAAACGGCTTTACCGTTAGAGAACCATGCGCTCGCGCTATCAGACATGACACGTAATGCGTTGGTTAAGAATGCAACAGTTCCTGCAAAAATACCGCCGTAAGCAATATCTTTTACACCACTGTCGCTTTCGCTATTGTTACCTGCTTTTAAGATTTCAGCTGCCGCCACACCTTCAGGGTAAGGTAAGTCGCTGTTTACAACCATCGCACGACGTAATGGAATGGTAAATAGTACGCCCAATGTACCGCCAGCGGCACAGATTAGCACTGTTTGCCAGAATGGAAATTCTTGCCAGTAACCCATCATTAACAGGCCTGGAAGAACGAAAATAACAGAAGACAATGTTCCCGCTGATGAAGCTTGGGTTTGCACCATGTTATTTTCTAAGATACTGGAATCCTTGAAGAATTTTAAAACTGCCATAGAGATAACAGCAGCAGGAATGGAGGACGCAAACGTCATCCCCACTTTAAGACCCAAATAAACGTTAGATGCAGTGAAGATCACTGTAATTAACGCCCCAAGGAACATCCCCCGGAAGGTCAATTCTTTTAAATTATTATCAGACATAAATTTTCCTATATATATTTTTTGAAAAATGGCGATACATTCTCAAAAAAAGAATATTTATGCAAGTTTTCTTTAAAGTTAATCGCTTGCTATTAGAAATTATTTAAATTTATTCAATTAAATTTATCGTTTTTTTAAGTGTTCGCGTAAAGAATAAAGTGCAGCAAGATTTCTGGCCTCATTAAATTCATCACTGTCCAAAAGTGCATCAAGTTGAGATAACGGATAACGGACTATTTCTAATGGTTCAGGCTCATCGCCTTCCAGTTTATTGGGGTATAGATCTTCACCCAATAAAACGTGCATTTTATGACCCATGATTTGTGGATTGATCTTCATAGTACGTAAAAATGTCCATTTTTTTGCGCCAAAACCAATTTCTTCCTGCAATTCACGATTCGCACTTTGTTCGGGCGTTTCTCCCGTATCCATTCCACCTTTTACAAAACCGAGTTCATATTGTTCTGTTCCAACAGCATATTCGCGAATCAGGAGGAGCTCCTCTCCATCAATAGCAATCACCATGACAGAATCGCGATTAAAAGGGCGGAAACGTTCGTAAATGCGGTCAATGCCATTAGAGAATTTGAGTTCTACGGCTTGAATTTCAAACAAACGTGATTTTGCCACGGTAGAAAGGGAGAGAATGTGTGGAAGTTGTTTTTTCATAATATTAGCCCTATTATCTTGTTATTGGCTCATCATACGCAAAGTGAGAGAAATAGGAAGAGTTATGGCTGAAAATAACGAAGTACGATTAGATAAATGGCTTTGGGCGGCGCGTTTTTATAAAACCCGTAGCATTGCGAAAGCGATGATTGAAGGGGGCAAAGTCCATTACAACGGTCAACGAGCTAAAGTGAGTAAAAATGTAGAAATCGGTGCTATGATTAAGTTACGCCAAGGCAGCGACGAAAAAGAAATTGAAGTGATTGCATTGAGTGACCAACGCCGTGGCGCCCCTGAAGCACAATTGCTTTACCAAGAAACGGTACAGAGTGTGAAAAAACGCGAAGAAATGGCATGGGCAAGAAAAAATAATGCACTTTCGATGCCACATCCTGATCGTCGTCCAAACAAAAAAGAACGTCGAGATTTATTGAAATTTAAACACCAAGATGAGTTCTAGAAAACAAAAGTACGGTCAATTTTGACCGCAATTTTGATTCATTATTTTATTCTGTTTGGATTCCATCCACATAGTTTAGCCAATCGAGAGTATTCCTCATCTGGCATACTTTTGATGTGATCTGGATGAATGTAACAATCTTCATATATTTTGTCGTGAACTTGATCGACCAAAAAGCATCCATTAAGAAGGAAAATAGAGCCAATTGCTAGGCATGCTGAACTTATTTTATAGATTATTTTCATTTGTTATCCTTTAATGATTTTTATGACTTGTACTGTAGAGAATTTTATCGGTATAAGCCATGGCAATCGCTGAAATCAAGAAAGAAAAATGAATAATCACTTCCCACATAATCGTTTTTTCAGAAATTTTTGAGGCATTCACAAAGGTTTGCAATAAGTGAATAGACGAAATGCTGATAATTGACATAGAAAGTTTCACTTTCAGCACAGTTGCATTCACATGACTCATCCATTCAGGTTGATCAGGATGGTTTTTTGTACGAAGTTTTGAAACAAAAATCTCGTATCCGCCTAATGTTACCATTACTAATAAGTTAGCAATCATTACCACATCAATGAGATTGAGTACGGCGAGCATAATGGTGTCCGCATCCATTTCATTAACATTGGTGATGAGATACCACAAGTTTTTCATAAACTTGTAGGCATAGATGCCTTGCACGAC
>CAKQTN010000164.1:0-3167 GCA_934276625.1 uncultured Haemophilus sp. | reverse complement strand
TTTTCTTTCCAACGTCAGTTAGATCCTAACCACCCTTACCACAATGTATCAAAAGGGACTTATCCGTATTTCAAAGCGATGAAATTCCCAGATTTATTGAAATCAGTTGAGAAAATAGACGACAACACCGTTCGTATCACCTTGAATAAGAAAGATGCGACTTTCTTAGCAAGCTTGGGTATGGACTTTATCTCTATTTACTCAGCTGAATATGCTGATGCGATGTTGAAAGCGGGTAAACCAGAAACGATCGATAACAAGCCGGTAGGTACAGGTCCGTTTATTTTTGTGGATTACAAAACTGACCAAGCGGCACAATATGTGGCGAATGAAACCTATTGGAAAGGTCGCACACCGCTTGACCGTTTAGTCATCAGCATTGTGCCTGATGCGACGACGCGTTATGCGAAGTTACAAGCGGGATCTTGTGATTTAATTCTCTTCCCGAACGTGGCGGATTTAGCCAAAATGAAAACCGATCCAAAAGTACAGCTTTTGGAACAAAAAGGTTTGAACGTAGCATATATCGCATTCAATACAGAGAAAGCACCGTTTGATAACGTGAAAGTGCGCCAAGCATTGAACTATGCGGTGGACAAAAAAGCGATTATTGAAGCGGTTTATCAAGGTGCAGGCACTGCAGCGAAAAACCCACTACCGCCAACAATTTGGAGCTATAACGACGAAATCCAAGATTATCCGTATGATCCAGAGAAAGCGAAACAGCTTTTAGCAGAAGCAGGTTATCCAAATGGTTTTGAAACGGACTTCTGGATTCAACCGGTGGTACGTGCGTCTAACCCAAATCCAAAACGTATGGCTGAACTTGTGATGGCTGACTGGGCGAAAGTGGGCGTAAAAGCAAATCCAGTAACGTTTGAATGGGCGGATTATCAAAAACGTGCTAAAGCAGGCGAATTAACGGCAGGTATCTTCGGTTGGTCAGGCGATAACGGTGATCCGGATAACTTCCTTTCTCCGTTACTTGCAAGTGCTAACGCTGGTAACTCAAACTTTGCGCGTTTCAAAAATGCAGAATTTGATGCCTTATTAGATAAAGCGATTGGCTTAACCAATAAAGATGAACGTGCAGCGCTTTACAAACAAGCACAAGTAATTTTCCATGATCAAGCACCATGGATTCCAGTTGCGCATTCTGTTGGTTTCGCACCACTCAGCCCTCGCGTAAAAGGCTACGTACAAAGCCCATTTGGCTACGATGCATTTTATGGTGTGAGTGTTGATGGTAAATAATTAACGGACTATACTAGCCCTTGCAGTTGCAAGGGCTTTTTGTTTTCAAGCAAAAGGAGAAAGAAAATGGACTTACATGATATTCGTGAGGATTATTGCAAACAGGCGCTTTCTCAGCATGATTGCGATCCAAATCCGATAAAACAATTTGAAAAATGGCTCAATGAAGCAATTACAGCCAAAGTCAATGAGCCGACAGGTGTTAATGTTGCGACAGTCAATGAAGACGGCCGACCAACAAGTCGAATGGTACTGTTGAAAGAAGTGAACGAACAAGGATTTGTCTTTTTTACGAATTATCACAGCCGAAAAGGTCGCGCCATAGAACATCATCCTTTCGTCGCTCTGACATTCTTTTGGCCTGAATTAGAACGTTCTGTTCGTATTGAGGGCAAAGCCGAAAAAATCTCGCCTGAACAATCAGATGAATATTTTGCAACTCGCCCTTACACCAGCCGAATTGGCGCTTGGGCCAGTGAGCAAAGTGCGGTCATTTCTAGCC
Source organism: uncultured Haemophilus sp. (assembly GCA_934276625.1). Classification (GTDB taxonomy): domain Bacteria; phylum Pseudomonadota; class Gammaproteobacteria; order Enterobacterales; family Pasteurellaceae; genus Haemophilus_D. Next base: position 1,411 of record CAKQTN010000164.1, on the reverse strand, counting down.
ACAAATCTTTATTAGCGAAAGCGGCACTGATTGCAGCAAAACACCCATTAAATGTGCCACGCCCACCACATTGGGGCGGTTATCTTGTGATTCCTGATCGCATCGAATTCTGGCAAGGTCGCCCAAGTCGTTTACATGACCGAATTTGTTATTTATATAATGATGGAAAATGGGAAAGAGAGCGATTATCGCCGTAAGTTTCTTAAAAACATTCAAAAAAACAACCGCACTTTGATTTTTCAACCAAAGTGCGGTTAATTTTTACGTTATTTTTATTTACCGATGATTTCGGCTAAATCAACTTTGCGGTTTTCGTAACGAGAGCGGGTACACGCATCAGCAGTGGCGATAGCTGCACGAGCGGCTTCACCGGTGAGTAATTTTACAAATTCTTCAGTTGGTTCCATACCATGAAGAATATCGTTTAAATAACGCATTTCTTTTTTCATGATAGAACTCAACCAGAGCGGTGTGCGTTTACCCGGTTTACCATATTGAATTGCACCGTCCATTTCTGTGCTGTTGTAAATACGGGTACGGTCATCATCTTCTTCTTGGGTTTCATGAATGAGGAAATAGGTGTCTTTTCCATCTACGCGAAGGGTACCTTTGGTATTGTACATATCAAGTTTGATCGCGCCTTTTTCCCCTTGAATTAATACATAATGCTCACCCCAACGGAAAGCGGAGCCCCATTCTAGAACAGCGAAGCGATTATCATCGTATTCCATGGTGACAAAAATCATATCATCTTCATCACCAAATTTTTCGCCTTTGTGTGCAACATTGGCGGCTGCCATGGTGACGGTTTTTGGCATACCACCCATAATGAATTGTACGCAGTCTAGTTCGTGAATATGGTGATATAAGTGACCGCCAGATTTTTCACGGATTTTTTTCCATGAAATGGTTGGTTGTTGTTCTTCCCAGCCATTACGTGCAGTATGACAGTAAAGCACTTTACCGATCACACCTTGATTGATTAATTCTTTGGCGTGGTGAACACCGTTAAAGAAGTTCATCACATGGCCAGCCATAAAGGTAACGCCATTTTCTTCGCAAGCGCGCACCATGTCGTCACAGTCTTGATAACTTAAGGCGATTGGTTTTTCACAGAAAACGTGTTTTTTGTTTTTCGCTGCTAGGATTACCGGTTCTTTGTGTAAGTAGTTTGGAGTGGCGACAATTACGCAATCCACATCAGGTGAAGTGACCAATTCTTCAAGAGATTTTGCCGCTACGCATTGTAATTCTTGAGCAATGGTTTCACCATTTTCAGGGTCATATACCATGGTAATCTGTGCATCATCAAATTCATTCATGAAGCGTGCTAGATCTGCACCAAAATAGCCAACGCCAACAACACCATATCGCATCATAATAAACTCCTTATTTTTTCACTGAGATTTGT
>CAKQTN010000163.1:0-3222 GCA_934276625.1 uncultured Haemophilus sp. | reverse complement strand
ACTACGATCGTTTTTCCAATGAAATTGGGCCAAACTTTACCGCCGAAGTCGCTTTCTTTAGCGTGTCAGAACAAGGCAAACCTTACGCTCAAATTGTACCGGAACGCCGTTATTATGATGTTCGCACTATGACCATGAGTGAAGTGGGCTTAGATGCAGGCTTTTGGGGCGATTTATATATTGTTATGGGTGATAATTTAGGCAAAGGTGAATTCACATTCCGCTTACATTATAAACCGCTTATTCGCTGGTTATGGCTCGGGGGCATTTTAATGGCACTTGGCGCATTATGTTCAGCTATCAATTTGAAGAGAAAACGTGATGAATAAAAAGTTTATTTTGTTTTTACCGCTGATTTTGTTATTGAGTATTTGCTTACTGCTTTTTGTTGGCTTACACAAAGATCCAAAACAAATTGCCTCAGCACTCATTGATAAGCCTGTGCCAGAATTCTATCAAGCGAATTTGCTTGAACCGAATCAAATTGTTAGCCCGAGAGATTTCCCAAAGAAACCTTTCCTACTTAACGTGTGGGGAAGTTGGTGTGGCTATTGCCAACAGGAACACCCTCTTTTGATGGAAATTTCAAAAGAAGTGCCCATTGTGGGTATCGATTATCGTGACAAACCTCAAAATGGCATTGCGATGCTCGAACGTATGGGCAATCCGTTCATACTCACTATTGACGATAGCCGTGGTGAATTTGCAATGCAATTGGGTGTAGATGGTGCACCTGAAACCTATGTTGTCGATGAACACGGCATGATCCGTTATCGTCATTCTGGCTATATGGATAGAGAAACATGGCTCAATGAGATCAAACCAAAACTTGATGAATTAACTAAAAAGTAAAATGAAAAAATTAACCCGATTTCTGACCGCACTTTTACTGACTTTCGCTCTTTTCGCTCACGCAGAAATGGTGGATACCTATGCGTTTAAAAACCAAGCCGATCGCACTCGAGCTGTTGAGCTGGCAAAATCCTTACGTTGCCCACAATGTCAGAATCAAAACTTAGTTGAGTCTAATTCACCGATTGCTTATGACTTACGTATTGAAGTCTATAAAATGGTGGATGAAGGAAAATCGAATCAGCAAATTATCGACACAATGACAGCACGTTTCGGTAATTTCGTGAATTATAAGCCACCTTTCCAGTGGAATACGGCACTACTCTGGCTATTGCCTATTTTGTTATTAATTGGTGCTTTTGCGTTGATTTTATTTTCTACTAAAAAATCAGAAGGCGAACCAAAACAACCCGAAAATCAACCTCATACAGCCCCTAAAGAAGAAAAAAGTGCGGTCAAATTTGAAACCAAATCCGCAATTTGGGTCTTTGCAATCTTATTGATTCTTCCTTTAAGTTATTACTTCTCCCTTGATCGTTTTGAGCGTGTTCAACAAGGCGAAAAAGAGATGCTTGAGCTTGCCAACAAAAAAGCAGATACATCAATGGTGCATCAAAAAGAAGATATGGTGCTCAAAATTCAAAATAAAATTCGAGAAGATGTGAATAATCCTGAGCTTTGGGCTCAGCTAGGTGATGCCTATATGCAAAATGATGAATTTGATCATGCGCTCATCGCCTATAGCAATGCAGAAAAAATTTCAGGCACAACACCGGCTATTTTAGGCTTAAAAGCGACCGCACTTTATTATCAAGCCGGCCAAAGTATCACACCACAAATCCAGCAAATAATGGATGAGGCGTTAAAACAAGATAAACATGAAATCTCGGTAATCACATTATTGGCGACTGAAGCTTTTAAAAATCACGAAGCTGAAAAAGCCAAAGCTTATTGGCAGCAATTATTAGATTCAGGTAATGCTGCCGTGGATCGTCGTACTGTCATCCAACGAATCAAAATGATAGACTACTTTGAAAAAGGACAAACCTCACAATAAGCTATGTCTCATTATTCAGAAAATATTATTATTGGAGCCGGTGCTGCCGGCTTATTTTGTGCCGCCCAGTTAGGCAAACTTGGCAAACAAGCCACAATTTTTGATAACGGTAAAAAAATTGGCCGAAAAATTTTGATGTCTGGCGGTGGATTCTGTAATTTCACCAATATGGAAATCACATCTGGCCGTTATATCAGCCAAAACAAACACTTCGTCAAATCTGCCTTAAAACGTTATACACAATGGGACTTCATTGCTTTAGTCGCCGAATACGGCATTCCTTACCACGAAAAAGAATTAGGTCAGTTATTTTGTGATAACGGTGCAGAAGACATTGTGAAGATGCTCGGAGCCGAATGTGACAAATACGGTGTTAGTATTCAACTACGAAGCGAAGTCAGTGATGTTGAAGCCGTTGAAAACAACCCTAACGTACGGTTCAAATTAAAGGTAAATGCAGTTGAATGGCAATGCCAGAATTTGATTATTGCGACGGGCGGGCTCTCCATGCCTGGCTTAGGCGCTTCGCCTTTTGGTTATCAAATTGCAGAACAATTTGGATTAAATGTGATTCCTCCGCATGCAAGCCTTGTGCCATTCACATGGCGAGAAAGTGACAAATTCTATTCGGCACTCTCTGGCGTATCATTAGATGTCGCGGCGACGAATCAGCACAAAACCTTTACTCATCAAATGTTATTCACCCATCGCGGTTTATCTGGTCCTGCCATTTTGCAAATTTCAAATTATTGGCAACCGGGTGAGAGCATTCATTTAGATTTATTACCTTATAACGATATTCGTCATCACCTGGATGAAATGCGTCAATCTTCACCTAAATTACAATTAAAGACCGTATTAAGTCGATTATTACCAAAAAAATTAGTCGAACTTTGGTTAGAACAAGGCTTGATTCAAGACGAAGTGATTGCAAATTTAAGTAAAGTGCGGTTAGAAAATCTAGAGAATTTAATCCACAATTGGCAATTTATACCTAATGGCACTGAGGGCTACCGCACGGCTGAAGTCACGATGGGCGGTGTTGATACCCATGAGATTTCATCCAAAACCATGGAAGCCACAAAGATTAAAGGCCTCTATTTTATCGGTGAAGTGTTAGATGTTGTCGGCTGGTTAGGTGGCTACAATTTCCAATGGGCATGGAGTTCGGCTGCCGTTTGTGCGATGGGAATTGCTGAAGGCTAATCTTTCTCTGCATTAATTATTTTCATTATGAATGAAAAAATCATTACTTTGATCATGAAATATCCTTACGTTAAAATCAGCATACGAAAATAAAAAAGAAGGATATA
>CAKQTN010000162.1:0-3277 GCA_934276625.1 uncultured Haemophilus sp. | reverse complement strand
AAAGCGGTACGTGAAAAAATTCTTGAAGAAGAAAATCACTTTGATTTTGGCGTGTTGGAAAGTGCGGTTGAAAATGCACAATATTTAGATATTCGCCAAATTGCAGAAGAAACGGAGAAAGAAGTGGTAGAAGTGGATACCATTTCAGTACTTGGTGAAAACGATATTATTTTAGATATTCGTAGCCCAGAAGAGACAGATGAAAATCCATTTGAATCAGACGAGCATCAAGTGATGCAATTGCCGTTTTACAAATTATCTTCACAATTCGGCTCATTAGATCAAAGTAAAAATTATGTGCTTTATTGTGAGCGAGGCGTGATGAGTAAACTGCAAGCGCTTTATTTAAAAGAAAATGGTTTCACGAATGTGAGAGTTTTCGGGAAAAAATAAGCAAAAAATGACCGCACTTTAACGTGCGGTTTTTTTATTCGTAATCTAATTCACCCACTAATTCATCGATAGCTTGGGCAAGTAATGTTCGGTCATGACGATAGCTGATATCATCTGCATTCAAACGTTTAGCTAAGATTTTAACGGAAGAAATCGCAGACAAATCGACCGCACTTTGTTCACGATAAGGGGTTATAGCACCATCAATAACGGATTCGCCGACGATTTCATTAATTTTCTGAATACGATCAGCCAGTGAAAGCTGAGAGGCTGCACCAATTTCTACCCCTAAATTATCAATAAAAATTACTTTCGCTTTGCTATTACGCAGGGCAGTAGCTAATTCAGGTAATAATAATGGTGGCATAATGCTCGTCATGAAACTTCCTGGACCAAGTAAAATGACTTCCGCTTGTTCCAATGCTTGGATGGCTTCTTGTGCGGCTTTAACCATGGGCACTAAGAAAAGTGATTGGGGTAATTCTGTTAAATTATCAATGCTCACTTCACCGACAATACTGGAGCCTGAACCCAAACTCGCCGCAAGATGAACAGGTTCTTCTGACATGGGAATAATGTGAGATTTTACTTTGAGTAATTCACGAATTAAGTTAATGGCTTCAATAGGGCGAATATGCATATCTTCTAAAGCTTTGAGCATTAAATTGCCTAAATTATGCCCAGAAAGTTCACCTTCACCGGTAAAGCGGTATTCAAATAATGCAGATGCCGTGCTTGGCTCAATGATGATTTGGTTTAAGCAATTACGTAGATCGCCCCATGCGATACCACCTCGTTCTTGGCGAATGCGACCCGTTGAACCGCCGTTATCTGTGGTGGTGACAATACCGGTTAAACGCTCTTTCATAAAACTAAGCGCCGATAATACACGCCCTAATCCATGACCACCACCAATGGCAACAATATGTTTGATTTCGTCTAAATGTTCATGACGGCTGTGACGAGATAAATCAGACATTTTTCTTCCTTTTTTACCTATAAATAATTATAAAAAATAATGTTATATATTTTTTTATATAAGTTAATGCTGTTATTTTTATCAATATAGTCGGGTTATTCTACCAAATTATTGCTATTAACCGCTTGCTTTTATTACAATACCAATACAATTTATTTTTAACGCATAACTCCGAGCTTGTTTAGCCTAAGTTTCACAAGAAATACGGTGGCAAGCCAATAACGCGGTACGTTATTCAGGGATACGCTGGAAACGGTTTATCCTCTCCATATTTAGAAAGGTGTAAAATGCAATCCATTCCTATCAAGAACGTAGGAGAGTCTCGCTTAGTCGATCCTTTCCAACGGCAATATTACTATCTACGACTGTCGATTACCGATCAGTGTAATTTTCGTTGTACCTATTGTTTGCCTGATGGTTATCAACCCGAAGCTAACAAACCAAGTTTCTTAACCTTAAAAGAAATTACCCATCTTGCTCAAGCGTTTGCTGAAATGGGCACAGAGAAAATCCGTTTAACGGGTGGCGAACCGACTTTACGCAAAGATTTTATTTCTATTGCTGAAAGCATCGCTAACATTGATGGCATTCGTCAATTAGCTGTCACGACCAATGGCTATCGCATGGCAAAAGATGTGGCTGATTGGAAGAAAGCAGGGATTACGTCTATTAACGTCAGTGTTGATAGCTTAGATCCGAAAATGTTTCACCAAATTACAGGCATCAATAAATTTGATGACGTGATGCGTGGTATCGATCGTGCATTTGAAGTGGGTTACAACAAAGTCAAAGTCAATTCAGTTTTGATGAAAAATTTGAATGACAAAGAGTTTGAGCAATTCCTTGTTTGGGTGAAAGATCGCCCAATTCAAATGCGCTTTATCGAACTCATGCAAACGGGCGAAATGGATAGTTTCTTTGATAAATTCCATCTTTCAGGACAAGTATTAGCGGATAAATTGCTGCAAAACGGTTGGCAATTACAACACAAATCCCATACTGATGGTCCTGCTAAAGTATTTACACATCCTGATTATGCAGGTGAAATTGGCTTAATTATGCCTTATGAGAAGAATTTCTGTGCAAGCTGTAATCGTCTTAGAGTATCAGCGAAGGGCAAACTTCATCTCTGTTTATTCGGCGAAGAAGGCATTGAATTACGTGATTTATTGCAATCCCATGAACAGCAAGATATTTTGCAAGCACGTATTTTTTCTGCATTGCAAGGCAAACGTGAACATCATTATTTGCATATCGGTGATAGTGGCGTAAGAAATCATTTAGCTTCTATCGGTGGCTAAAAGAAAATAGGTGACTTTTACTGTTCACTTATTTTGCTTTCGTCACACATGTAAAACATTCAATATTTTAACCGCACTTTATTTTATTATGACTACATTTACGCATATCAATTCTCAAGGCGAAGCCAATATGGTGGATGTTTCTGCAAAAGCAGAGACCATTCGTGAAGCTCGTGCTGAAGCTATTGTAACCATGTCAAAAGAAACCCTTTCCATGATCGTGGAAGGTAAACATCACAAAGGCGATGTATTTGCTACTGCTCGTATTGCAGGTATTCAAGCGGCAAAACGTACTTGGGAACTTATCCCGCTTTGCCATCCTTTATTACTTTCTAAGGTAGAAGTGAATTTAGAACCGTTACTTGAAACCAATCAAGTTCGCATTCAATCCCTTTGCAAATTAACCGGAAAAACCGGCGTAGAAATGGAAGCATTAACGGCAGCAAGCGTAGCAGCCTTAACCATTTACGATATGTGTAAAGCCGTACAAAAAGACATGGTGATTGAGCACGTTCGCCTGTTAGAAAAGAGCGGTGGAAAATCCGGTCATTTTATTGCGGAGGAAAAATAAGATGTTAAATGTTTTATTTTTTGCTCAAACTCG
>CAKQTN010000161.1:0-3278 GCA_934276625.1 uncultured Haemophilus sp. | reverse complement strand
CCACTCGTAGATAATATTTGTCTTGTTGCTATCGGTTTCTTAATTTATGGTCCAGTAATGATGATCGGGCTTCAAGCAGCAGACCTTGTGCCACGTGTTGCAACAGGTACAGCGACAGGTCTAACCGGGCTATTCGGTTACTTATTAGGTTCTGCAAGTGCAGGCTATGTAATGGGTAAATTGGTCGACTTATTTGGCTGGGATGGTGGTTTTTATGCCTTGATCGTTTCTTGCTTCTTAGGATTTGGTTTTATTGCCTTTACCTTACTTCATAAGCCAAATGCGGCGTAATTAAGGTTAATTACATATAAAAAGTGCGGTCAAAAAACATGATGTTTTTGACCGCACTTTATTTTTTCTCCGTTTATTTCACTGCAATCATTGACCCAAAATTAAAGCATTGGAACCATAATTCGATGTGTGAAAATCCGATGTTTTTTAACCGCTCTTTGTGGATGTTAATCGAGTCAGTACGCATGACATTTTCAAGTGCGGTGCGTTTTTGGCTCACTTCAAGCTCACTGTAACCGTTAGCACGTTTGAATTGGTGGTGGAGATCAATAAGCAACTCATTCACTTTTTCATCTTCAAAACGGAATTTTTCAGAGAGCACCAATACACCATTTGGGTTTAAACCTTGGTAGATTTTGGTGAGCAAGGCTACACGATCTTCTGGTGGTAAAAATTGCAACGTGAAGTTGAGTACAACCATTGAGGCGTTCTTAATTTCAATTTGACGAATATCATCGCAAAGAATTTCTACGGGTACATCACTATGATAAGCCGCAACGTGCTGACGGCAGCGTTCCACCATCGGCAAAGAATTATCGACACCGATAATTTTCACATTCGGTTGTTTAATATTACGGCGCATAGAAAGGGCAGCCGCACCGCGTGAACAGCCTAAGTCATAGACTTGGCTGTCAGCAGTCACAAAACGCTCAGCCAACATACCAATCGCCGTGATAATGTTGGAGTAGCCAGGAATCGAGCGTTGAATCATATCGGGGAAAACTTCCGCCACGCTTTCATCAAAAGTAAAATCGCCCAGTTTTTCGATCGGGGCGGCAAAAATTGTATCTTTCATCATGATTGAATTCTGTTGTTGTATTGAGAGGGCATTTATTTAGATAAAATGCAAAAAACTGCGGTCATTTTAGTGAAAGTTTTTAAAGGATCAAATAAATTTCGCTTTTCAATTTAAAAGGCATGTCTTTTTCCGTATAATCAACGCGTTAATTATCCATTTTTAGAAAAATGAAAGGAATATAGAAATGATGCGTACACATTATTGCGGTGCATTAAACCGCAACCATATTGGACAAGAAGTAACATTAAGCGGTTGGGTTCACCGTCGTCGCGATTTAGGTGGTTTAATTTTTATTGATATTCGTGATCGTGATGGTGTCGTACAAGTTTGTTTTGACCCGAAATATCAAGAAGCGTTAACTGCAGCTTCAGGCTTACGTAATGAATTTTGTATTCAAATTAAAGGTGAAGTAATCGCGCGTCCGGACAATCAAATTAATAAAAATATGGCGACAGGCGAAGTAGAAGTATTGGCGAAAGAATTACGCATCTACAATGCCTCTGACGTTTTACCATTAGACTTCAACCAAAACAACACAGAAGAACAACGTTTAAAATATCGCTATTTAGATTTACGTCGTCCAGAAATGGCACAACGTTTGAAAACCCGTGCAAAAATCACCAGCTTTGTGCGTCGCTTTATGGATGATAATGGTTTCCTTGATATTGAAACCCCGATGCTTACCAAAGCAACGCCAGAAGGTGCGCGTGACTACTTAGTGCCAAGCCGTGTGCATAAAGGCAAATTCTATGCGTTGCCACAATCACCACAGCTTTTCAAACAGCTTCTCATGATGTCTGGTTTTGATCGTTATTATCAAATCGTGAAATGTTTTCGTGATGAAGATTTACGTGCAGATCGTCAGCCGGAATTTACCCAAATCGATGTGGAAACTTCTTTCTTAACTGCGCCAGAAGTACGTGAGATCATGGAACGCATGGTACACGGTTTATGGCAAAACATCATTGGTGTGGATTTAGGCAAATTCCCACAAATGACCTGGCAAGAAGCGATGACTCGTTTTGGTTCAGATAAACCGGATTTGCGTAACCCGCTTGAATTAGTCGATGTGGCAGATATCGTTAAAGATGTTGAATTTAAAGTATTTAATGAGCCTGCAAACAATCCAAACGGTCGCGTGGCAGTCATTCGTGTACCAAATGGTACTGAAATCACTCGTAAACAAATTGATGAATACACACAATTTGTTGGTATTTACGGTGCAAAAGGTTTGGCTTGGGCGAAAGTCAATGACATTAATGCTGGCCTTGAAGGCGTACAAAGCCCGATTGCGAAATTCTTAAATGAAGAGGTATGGAAAGCATTAGCGGAACGCGTGAAAGCTCAAACTGGCGATATCTTATTCTTCGGTGCAGATAAATGGCAAACCACCACTGATGCAATGGGGGCGTTACGTTTGAAATTAGGCCGTGACCTTGGCTTAACTCGCTTAGACGAATGGCAACCGCTTTGGGTGATTGATTTCCCAATGTTTGAACGTGATGAAGAGGGTAATCTTGCAGCAATGCACCACCCATTCACCTCACCAAAAGATTTTACGCCAGAGCAATTAGAAGCGAATCCAACCGATGCGGTAGCAAATGCTTACGATATGGTGATCAACGGCTATGAAGTAGGTGGTGGTTCTGTGCGTATTTTCGATCCAAAAATGCAACAAACCGTATTCCGTATTCTTGGTATTAACGAACAAGAACAACGCGAAAAATTCGGCTTCTTGTTAGATGCATTAAAATTCGGTACACCGCCACACGCAGGTTTGGCATTCGGTTTAGACCGTTTAACCATGCTTCTAACCGGCACTGAAAATATCCGTGATGTGATTGCATTCCCGAAAACAACAGCAGCAGCGTGCTTAATGACTGAAGCGCCAAGTTTCGCGAATCCGCAAGCGTTAGGTGAGTTGAGTATTGCAGTGACTAAAGCTGAGTAGTTTCTGTTTTTAAAATCGACCGTAGTTTTACGGTCGATTTTTTGGTTTATTAAGTTATAGGTGTTATTGCAAGGTATAAAATGGAACGCCCAATATCTGTAAGTGTGATTGCTTGGTTATACATACTGGGGGGAGCTAGTGATTGCTTTTCCCTACTTTTTTCATTATTTGAAGAAACATTTAGTTTAAGTTTCGATCAGATTTTGAGACTATACCTAATAAATTTTGTTCTGGGTG
>CAKQTN010000160.1:0-3329 GCA_934276625.1 uncultured Haemophilus sp. | reverse complement strand
AGTACATAGGCACCACCGCCATTTTCACCCACTAAATAAGGAAAGCGCCATGTTGCCCCAAAGCCGACTGTCGCTCCCGCAACGGTGAGCACATAAGTTAGTCGGCTAGACCACGTTTGGCGAGATTGATTGTTTGTTGTCATAATATATTCCGTTTAATTGTACTCGTTTAATAATCTGTTTTTTCTTTGTATTCGCAGAGATCTTCAATTAAGCAAGCTCCGCAACGAGGTTTGCGGGCAATACATGTATAACGCCCGTGCAAAATAAGCCAGTGATGCACATCGACTTTAAATTCTTTAGGCACAACTTTGAGCAGTTTTTCTTCTACTTTTACCACATCTTTACCAGGGGCAAAATTCGTGCGGTTGCATACGCGAAAAATATGGGTATCCACAGCAATAGTCGGGTGACCGAAAGCGGTATTTAATACCACATTCGCTGTTTTTCTGCCGACACCAGCAAGGGCTTCTAAGGCTTCACGGCTTTCAGGTACTTCACCGTTGTGTTTCTCAACTAAATCACGGCAGGTTTTAATGATATTTTCTGCTTTGCTGTTATAAAGCCCGATGGTTTTAATGTATTCTTTTAAACCCTCTAAGCCGAGATCTAAAATAGCTTGTGGTGTATTTGCCACAGGGAATAATTTTGCCGTCGCTTTATTGACACCTTTATCGGTGGCTTGGGCCGATAAGATCACGGCGATGAGTAATTCGAAAGGCGAATTATACTCTAATTCCGTGGTGGGATGCGGGTTTTGCTCCCGAAGTCGAGTGAGAATTTCAATTCGTTTAGCTTGATTCATTTTTTCATATCAATTCGGTTTTTAATCGCCAGTAGGATGCCTAATCCAATAAATGCACCTGGAGGAAGAATAAAGAGTAAAAAGCTGCTATCCGTTTGGTAAATATGTAATGTAAGGAATTTCGCACCTTGGCCAAATAAGTTTTCAATGCCCTCAAAAAGGGTACCTTGACCTAAGATTTCACGTAACGCACCTAATACGGTGATACTTAATGCCATGCCTAATCCCATTGAAAAACCATCCCAGGCAGCATGTGCAACGCTATTTTTAGAGGCAAAGGCTTCTGCACGACCAATCACAATACAATTGGTCACAATTAAAGGAATAAAAATCCCGAGTGCTTGATAGAGCGTATAGGTATAAGCGTTCATCAATAATTGCACCACGGTTACGGTGGTGGCAATAATCATCACATAAATTGGAATGCGAATATCATGAGGAATTTGCTTACGAAAAAGCGAAACAACTGTATTGGTGCAGGTTAAAACCAACATGGTTGCAAGCCCTAAACCTAAGGCATTTGTCGCCGTACTCGAAACAGCTAAGAGCGGACAGAGCCCCAATAATTGCACAAGAGTAGAGTTGTTTTTCCATACGCCCTGAATAAAGATTTCTTTCCAAACAGAAGGCGTTTGCGTTATTTCTTCTGAATTTTCAACCGCACTTTGCTCATCAAGTGCGATCGTTTTTTCGGTTAAATCAGTCATAATAAATATCCTATTGCGCGTATTTTTTTGCCATCTCGTTGAGTAATGCTTCATTTTCAAGCATGACGAGAGCAGAACGTTTTACTTGATTCACAATCGCGCGCGGCGTAATAGTTGCGCCAGAAAATTGATCAAATTTACCGCCATCTTTTTTGACCGCCCAATCTTTTAGGCTTTCCGGCACGATAACTTGGTTCGTAAAACTTAAAATCCAATTAGATATGCGAAGTTCGATTTTATCGCCCAATCCTGGGGTTTCATGATGTTCGATGACACGCACACCTAAAACTTCACCTTTTGGTGTAATCCCTACTAATAAACGGATATTCCCTGAATAACCATCTGGCGCTGTCGTTTCATAAGCATAGGCTGTTGGCTCATGATCTTTAATAGCAAAATAGAGTTTTTGAATGCCTTTGAGTTTATCTTGCTCAGGCGTTTCTACGCTTTCAAGCAAGTTATTATTAAAATAATCCTCAGGGATGACTTGGAGTAATAACGCTTTTTGTTGTTCAGCCATGGCTTCATCAATTTTATCTTTTGTTAGCATATAAATGCCCGCAGAAATAGCTGTACAAAGCAATGCGATGAAACCTAATAAAAGACCAAAACGGGAGGTGACTTTAAAAATACCCATTATTTACTCCCTTTTGCAAAGTGGCCCGCTACACGAGGGCGGGTATAGTGATCGATAAGTGGTACACAAATATTACTTAACAAAATCGCAAATGCCACGCCGTCAGGGTAGTTTCCAAAGTAACGAATGAGGTAAACCAATAATCCAACCAAAGTACCAAATACAAGCTTACCACGGGGTGTGATTGAGGCTGTGACAGGGTCGGTCGCAATAAAGAATGCGCCGAACATCATGGCGCCGCTAAAGAGTTGGCTAATCATACTTAAATGATGATGACCTGACATAGCAGTGATTGTTGCTAAAGTCACAAAGGTCACGAGCATTGAAACGGGAATTTGCCAGTGAATTTTTTTCTTTAAAATTAATACAATCCCACCAAGCATGAATGCTAAATTAACCTGCCACCAACCTTCAGCAAAGTCAGTCCCGTTTTGTAATAAAATCGGTAATTTTACAAAATCATGGAATACGCTTTCATCGCCTTGATGTAAGTTATAGAAGATTTTTGCACTGTCTAATGGCGTCGCTTGTGTAATTCCATCAATGGAATGGACGAGTTGGCTTAAGCTAAAACCGTCAGTGGTTAAGCCTGTGAAAATTAAAGAAAGCGAATCCGCAAATGTTGGGGGTTCATTTAATAATGAAATAGGCGGCATCCAACTTGTCATTTGTAGAGGGAAAGAAATCAATAGCACCACATAACCCACCATAGCCGGATTAAACGGGTTTTGTCCCAAACCACCATAAACGTGTTTGCCTAGAATAACAGCGGAAAGCGTACCGATTAAAATCACCCAATAAGGTGAATAAGGCGGAATCGCCATCGCTAAAATTAAGGCAGTAAGCACCACGCTAAAATCTGAAATATAGACAAGATTTGGCTTATTACGCAATTTGGTCACAATAAACTCAAGTAATAATGCGAAAGAAATAGCCAAAGCGGATTGCACCAAAACACCCATTCCAAAATAATAAATCTGTGTGAGCAGAGCAGGCAGCATGGCTGCAATCACCCATAACATAATACGGGCGGTTAATTTGCCTGAATGGGTATGAGGCGAACTCACCATTTTCTTAAACATAATCTTTTCCTGCGTTATTCTGTTTCTTTGGCAGCTTCAGCAGCCGCTTTTTTTGCTTTAGCTCTTGCTATGGCTGCTGCGATAGCGGCTTTTTTCGG
>CAKQTN010000159.1:0-3336 GCA_934276625.1 uncultured Haemophilus sp. | reverse complement strand
CTGACTTTTCGATTATTCATCGCTAAAACTGACCGCACTTTACAGTGTGAATTGATGCTCGTAGAATACGCCGCTTGTTTATAAATAGGGGAAATCATGCGTAATCAAACAAAACTTCATCTTCAACAATTACAACTTGCTATGCAAAAACTTGATTTATGGCAAGCGGTTCCACCTTCACAAGATGCTTTTTTAAGTGAAGAGCCTTTTGCTATTGATACCATGTCACCAGAAGAATGGTTGCAATGGATTTTTATTCCAAGAATGTTTGCCTTACTTGAAAGTGGCGCTGAGTTACCCTCAAAAATTGCGGTGTCGCCTTATTTAGAGGAAGCGTTTAAAGAAGCAGAAGAAGATTTTTTAGTTGAATTATTAACGCCGTTACGTGAATTAGAAGCCTTATTACAAAATCAATAAATGTTAGAGATCTTATATCAAGACGAATATCTTGTCGCCGTTAATAAGCCTGCAGGTATGTTGGTACATCGCAGCTGGCTTGATACTCATGAAACGCAATTTGTGATGCAAACCTTGCGCGATCAAATCGGGCAACATGTTTTTCCTATTCATCGATTAGATCGCCCCACCTCAGGTGTTTTGCTGTTTGCTTTAAATAGTGAAATCGCAAATTTAATGTGTCAGCAATTTGAACAGAAAACGGTGCAAAAATCTTATTTGGCGATTGTACGAGGGTATTTGCAAGGCAAAGGACAGATTGATTATCCCCTTAAAATCCAATTAGATAAGATTGCAGATAAGTTTGCACAAGAAGATAAAGCCCCTCAAGAGGCGGTAACAGATTATGAGGGCTTAAACATTGTGGAAATGCCTTATGCGGTAGGGCGTTATCAAACCACTAGATATTCCTTGGTGAAGCTCATTCCTCAAACAGGCAGAAAACATCAGTTACGACGTCACATGAAACATATCTTTCATCCTATTTTAGGGGATACACAATATGGTGATTTACATCAAAATCGTGCATTGACGGAACATTCAGGCTGTCAGCGTTTATTTTTACACGCAGATTCACTTATTTTTGAGCATCCTATTGATTCAAAAAAGATAGAAATTAAAGCTAATTTAGATGAGCAATGGATGAAAGTGATGGAATTATTTAATTGGTCTATTTAACGAGAAGAAATCATGTTAGATATTAATTTAACCCACGAACAGCAACAAAAAGCAGTAGAACAAATTCAGGAATTAATGGCACAAGGAATTAGCAGCGGTGAAGCCATTCAAATTGTGGCAAAAGCATTGCGTGAAATTCATCAAAAAGGTGAGAAAGAAGCTTCTGACAGTAAATAAATAAAAATTTTTGTGATCAATGTATCATTTTTAAAGTTTCCTTGTTGCATAAAAAAATAAAATGTTTGAATATATTTCCAATTGAGGTGATAAGGCATGAGTCTTATTGTTTTTAAGTATTAAGGGCGAAGCCTATAGAGGTCTACTATGGAAATTGGTGTAGTAAAATGGTTTAATAACGCAAAAGGATTTGGATTTATTTCTGCAGAAGGCGTGGATACAGACATCTTTGCACATTATTCAGCAATTGAAATGGATGGTTACCGTTCATTGAAAGCGGGACAACGCGTGCAATTTGAAGTGATTCACGGCGACAAAGGATCTCACGCCACAAAAATAATTCCGATTGCGGAATAAGCGAAACGCTAAAACGTTTCAAAATTTTCTCTATTTAGCATAATCAAAAGCCAAGGTTTAGGCCTTGGCTTTTTTCATCTTATTTATTGAGCAAGTTTTTCAAACCGGCTTTCATTGCCGTCATTTGGCTTTCATATAATGCTTTGCTTTCACGTTCATCAATCATATAAGTGATGGTTTCAGAAAGTGTCATTTTCATTTTTCTTGAATATTTAGACAAACGAAGCCAAACACCATATTCTAAATCAATAGACTTCTTCTTCGTTGATTGTTTTTCTGCATTAAAAAAGCGTTTACGTCTTGCACGAATAGCCTGATCAAGCTTAATAGGTAAATCAAGAGAAAGGTGATTTTTAATCCATTCCTCGATTTTTTCAGGATAATTCTGACATTCTATTAATTCTTGAACTTTGCTTTCTTCTAAGCTTTTTTCTTCATAACGGGTAATTTTTTCCCCTTCGCGATGTTTGCGAATGAGATAAATCCATTTCCAGTTTGCTTCTTGGTTTTCTAATTTTTGGTATTTCATCGTTTTATTATACTTTTTAGTGACGTGGTAACCTCATAAATATACGCTGTTTAAATAAATTTTTCCAGTAGATTTTTATAACGGATTTTCACTCAGGGTGAAGTGTGCGATAATACCGCTAATTTAATTAAAGCGAGATATGTCGTGACTTCAACATCTTCGGAACAAGCCTTAAATTGGCAAGCCTTACAACCAGAATTATCGATTACTGAACTTTCAGCTGAAAAGGCTGATTTTTGGTCATTACAAAAACACGCCACAAAAGCGATTTCGTTATTCTTAAAACAACCTCGTCGTTCTTTGTTGGTTTTAAAAGCCGATGACCAAGCAGAATATGCCGATTTATTAACTGAACTTATTCGTCAAGAACAACCAAAAGAGCGGTCTGTTTTTGGGGTGAATTATGTAGTTGAGCAGGGGGATTCTTTTTCTTTTCCTCGTATTTATACTGAGCCAGCTCAATCTCTCACAGATAATTTTGCCGCACAAGGTGATGTGCTGAAGGCATTGCATGCTGATCAATTTACCCTTTTTGGTAGTGTGCGTGTTCATCCTAGTTCGCAAGATATTTTGCTTACACCAGGTTTAGTGCATCAAGCCAATGGTGGTGTGTTGATTTTAAGCGCAGCAACAATGCTGAGCCAATTTGATTTATGGCAACGCTTAAAGCATATTTTACAAACGCAAACTTTTGATTGGTATTCAGCTCATCCATTTAAAACCTTGCCTTGCGATATTCCAAGTTATCCACTTAATTTAAAAGTAGTGATTTTAGGCAACCGCACTGAAATTGCGACCTTAGGTGAGTTAGAAGAAGATCTTTACAGCTTGGCTGATTATGCTGAAATTGAAAGCTATTATTCTGTTGCACAACCAAAAGCACAAGAAAATTGGGCTAATTATGTGTTGGCATTAGCCTCAAAATATGAGCTCGATTTAGACTTAACTGCATTAAATAAACTCTATCAGTTACTGGTGCGTGAGAGTGAAGAGCGCTTTTTAATTAACATTTCACCGTTAAAAACAACAGAAATGCTACTCAATGCTGCGACGTTGTCACAAAAACAAACCTTAAGTGCGGTTGATTTTGAGCAAGCTTTTAAACAAAAGAACGAACAGCACGGTTTTTTACGTGAACG
>CAKQTN010000158.1:0-3368 GCA_934276625.1 uncultured Haemophilus sp. | reverse complement strand
GGCATGAAATTCATCACTTTTTGTTGCATTGGATCTGCAACTGGTGTCGGTGACATTTTTTGTAACAAGAACATTGATCCTCCCATTAAGATTGGGAGAATGTAGTAAGGGTCTTGTGCCGATAAATCTTGAATCCAACCAAAGAATGGTGCATGACGCAGTTCAACCGCTTCCATAAACGTCCAGTATAATGCGATAAAAATTGGCATTTGAAGGATTAATGGTAAGCAACCGCCAAGTGGATTTACTTTTTCTTCTTTGTAAAGTTTCATCATTTCTTGGCTCATACGCTGGCGATCATCACCAAAACGTTCGCGCATTTCTTGCATTTTCGGTTGCAACATACGCATTTTCGCCATAGAAGTGTATTGTGCTTTTGTAAGCGGATATAAAATCGCTTTCACCACTAAGGTGACACAAATAATTGCCACACCCCAGTTAGATACAATACTTTGAATGAAAGTTAATAACCAGAATAATGGTTTCGCGATAAACCATGCCCAACCGTAATCTACAGTCAAGTCTAAGTGGTTAGCCACTTCAGCCATTTTGTTTTGTAATTTTGGACCTGTCCATAATGAGCTGGTAATTGTTTCTGTTGCACCCGCTGGAACAGATACCACTGGACCACGATAACCAATAGACGCAACGTTATTTTTGCTGTCTGTAATACTATAAAGTTGGTTATTTACATCTTGATTTGGGATCCAAGCTGATACGAAATAGTGTTGTAAAATAGCAACCCAACCTGCTTTGGTATCGATAGAAAGATTTTTGTCTTTCATATCGCTGAAGCTGTATTTTTTGTAATTTGTTTCAGAAGACGAATACGCACCACCGGTATAAGTAGGCATTGCCACGTTACCGCTGCTTTCAACTAATGTGTGTTTTAATTGGCCGTAAGGTTCAACTTCAATTGCACTACCACTTTGATTCACAATTTCAAAGTTAACACCTACATCGTAACTATCACGTTTTAACACAAAGATTTTACGATAAGTCACACCATCTTTTTCAAATGTTAATGGCACTGAAAGTTCATTTTGACCTTCTGCTAATTTGAAATTGTCGCCAGTAACTTGATATTGCGCGCGACCTGCTTTTGTATCAATCCCGTTTTTACCAATTAAACCGCTTTGTGCAATGTAAACATGCTCATTTGTATCTTTTAACAAGACGAAAGGTTCTTTTGAACCTAATTCTGCATCATATTTTAATAGTTCAGAACTGATTACATCACCACCTAATGTATCCACTTTCAAACGGAGTACATCATTTTCTAATGTGATAATTTGACCTTTTGTTTGTGAATCTGCCACTACTTCAGCAGATGAAGAAGAACTTGCCGGGACATCAGAAGAGGCGGCTGTTGTTTGTTCCGTGGTCTGTTGTTGAACAGGTGGATTTTTATCAAGTTGCCATTGCTGATAAACAAGGAAAGAAATAAAGAGTAGTGCAAGCACTAATAGGCTACGTCTTGAGTCCATTATTTTTTCTCATCGTTATTATTAATCTTTTTCGGCGGAACAGGATCGAATCCACCGGCGCTTAAGGGGTGACATTTTAATACACGTTTTAGCGTAAGCCAACTACCTTTTAACAATCCATGTGTTTTTAACGCCTCAATACCATAACAAGAACAGGTTGGCACAAAACGACAACGTGGCCCGATTAAAGGGCTAATCGCTACTTGATAAAACTTAATTAAAGCGATGAGGATTTTTGTGCCAAACGAATGTGACGTGCCCATAATTTATCCAAAGTTTGTAAAAACGTTTTATTATCAAGCTGACCAATGCCACGTTTCGCCACAAAGACAAAGTCACAAGAAGGCAAATTATGTTGGGATAAACGAAAACTTTCACGAACTAAACGTTTGATACGATTACGATCATGTGCTCGTTTAAGATGTTTTTTAGCCACAGTTAAACCTAAGCGTGGATGCTCAAGATTATTTTTGCGTGCGAGAATGGTAATTTCAGGGGTGCTTGCTCGAAACGGTTGTTCGAAGACATTTTTGAATTGAGTGGGAGTTAACAATCGTAACTCCCGAGAGAAGTTTAGCTTAATCACTAAAAGAGGTGATTATGCAGATAAACTCTTACGACCTTTAGCACGACGACGAGCTAAAACTTGACGGCCGTTTTTAGTTGCCATACGAGCACGGAAACCGTGAGTACGGCTACGTTTTAATACAGAAGGTTGAAATGTACGTTTCATTGTAATCTACCTAAATCAAAATGGTTTACTGTTTTGATATTCAAAACACAACAAGGGTTATAAAAAATAGACCGCAATTTTAATCATAAATTGGGCTTTCGTCAAATAAGAAAAGAGAAAATTCCGAAATAATCTTCCGTTTCTTCTAAAATCGTGGGGATTATACGGATTTTGGACAAAATCTCAAGCAACCTTTTTGTCTTTTTTTGACGACCAACAGAAGATCTTTTGCCTAAATTATTGTAAAATTCTCTTCGATTTTTTACCGCACTTTTGCGGCTTTTATTTTATACGCATATAACATAAGGATAATTTATCGTGAGCCTTTCTACCCTATGGCAAGATTGCTTATCACAACTACAAGATCAGGTTTCCCCGATGGATCTCAGCACGTGGTTACGCCCATTACAAGCGGATGTCATCTCGCAAGATCAAGTGGTGTTATATGCGTCAAATATGTTTGTGAAAAGCTGGGTAGAAAATCATTACTTGGCCCAAATTCATCAAATTTGCCAAGCCCTTGCTAAAAATCCAAATTTACAAATTATCGTAAAAGAAGGGGTAAAACCAGCTCCAAAAGCAGTTGAAGCCCCAATTCAAACGAATAATCATCAAGAAAGTGCGGTGAGTTTTCAGCAAGAATCTGATTCATCCACTAAATTTGAATCACATCTAAATCGTAAACATTTATTCGAAAACTTTGTTGAAGGTAAATCAAACCAACTCGCTCGTGCTGTGGGTCAAAAACTTGCCCTTGCACCTGGTGAACCAACGGCAAACCCATTCTTTTTATATGGTGGAACAGGTTTAGGTAAAACCCACTTATTACACGCAATCGGTAATGGCATTTTAGCGAATAAACCGAATGCCCGCGTGCTTTATATCCATGCTAATAATTTTATGCAACACATGGTAAAAGCAATGCGTGATAATAAAATGGATCAATTCAAAAAATTCTATCGTTCTCTTGATGCATTATTAGTGGATGATATTCAATTCTTCGCAGAGAAAGAAAAAACACAAGAAGAATTTTTCCATATTTTCAATAATTTATTTGAAACTGGCCGTCAAATTATTTTGACCTCTGACCGCTATCCAAAAGAAATTGAGAAAATTGAAGAACGCCTAAAATCTCGTTTCGGTTGGGG
>CAKQTN010000157.1:0-3402 GCA_934276625.1 uncultured Haemophilus sp. | reverse complement strand
AAGCAAACCGGAATAGCGAGGAAAATTAAGATTAAACCTTGCCAAGACACATGAATCAATAAAATCGCTAAGCCTATCAATATGAAGAGTAAGGAGTTGAGAAAGTGATCAATCATTTCCCAAAAGTGATCTAAATAGCGTTGGCTTTGTCGAGAAAATCCAGTGTATCTTGTCCAGTTCCCGATTAAAATCCCTGCAACAACCATAGCTAATGCACCTGAGACGTGCAAGAGATTAGCAAGCATAAAGCCCGCGGTTGGTACGATTAAGGTTAAGAGAATTTCTAGCGAACCATCATCTGTAGCTGAAATCAAATAATGGGCGAATAGACCTAAAACCAATCCAAATGCAATCCCGCCTAAAGCTTCTTTAAAAAATAAATGGAGAATACCGCTTGCTGTCGGTTCATGACCGCCAAATGCGACGGCAAAAACCGTGGTAAAAATTACCAAGCCAATCCCATCATTAAAAAGTGATTCGCCTTCCACCTGCATGGATAAGCGTTTTGGGGCTTTTAAGTTTTTGATAATGGCAAGTACGGCAATAGGGTCATCCGGCGATATCAGTGCACCAAATAAGATGCAGTAAATTAAATCAATATGCCAGCCGAAAAGTAAGGCAATACCATAAAGTAGAAAACCAATAAAAAAGGTTGAGGCGAGCGTTGAGAACAGAGCGAAAGTGGTAATTTCCCATTTTTGATTGTTCAATACAGGGAGTTTAATGCCCAAGGCTCCAGCAAAGAGCAAAAAACCTAAAATTCCATTTAATAAGAAATCTTTAAAATCGATACGTTCAATAACACGTGTTGCAATATCATCTAAATTAAACCAGTTGAAATAACCCAGCAAAACTAGAAACAGTGAGCCCGCCATGGAAGTGGCGGTGATAGCGATCGTATATTGAATTTTATCATTCAGTTTACGAGTGATAAAACTGATTAAAATAGCTATTGTGGTGAGAAAACACAAGTAAGTATAAATATTCATAAAATGATCCGAGTAAGGTAATAAAAGCGCCGCCAGTATAAGCAACTTAGTTTTATTTATAAAGTGAGTTTTTAGGAAAAATTTTAATGAGAAAGAAGGAGCAAAATTCATTTGATTAAAACTGAAGAGTAATTACATTAATAGACGTAACTTCTTCCGTTATAAGAGGAAAAGTGCGGTTAAGATTTCAATTATTTTGTATAATAGCCACAATTTTTCACATTAGGAATAAAAATGAAATTTATCTCTTTTAATATTAATGGTTTACGTGCCCGCCCTCATCAACTCGAAGCAATTATTGAAAAATACCAACCGGATGTGATTGGTTTACAAGAAATTAAAGTCGCGGATGAAGATTTTCCTTATGCAATTACAGACAATCTGGGCTATCACGTTTTTCACCATGGGCAAAAAGGGCATTACGGTGTAGCACTGTTAACCAAACAAGAACCAAAAGCGGTGCGTCGTGGTTTTCCAACTGATAATGAAGATGCGCAAAAACGCATAATTATGGCGGATTTAGAAACGCCATTTGGTTTGTTAACGGTAATTAATGGCTATTTCCCACAGGGCGAAAGTCGTGCACATGAAACCAAGTTTCCGGCAAAAGAAAAATTTTATGCGGATCTTCAACGCTATTTAGAACAAGATCACGATAAAGCCAATCCAGTGTTAATTATGGGCGATATGAATATCAGTCCAAGCGATTTAGATATTGGCATTGGCGATGAAAACCGCAAGCGTTGGTTGCGTACTGGCAAATGCTCATTCTTACCGGAAGAGCGTGAATGGTATCAACGCTTATACGATTATGGATTGGAAGATACGTTCCGTAAATTAAATCCAACAGTCAATGACAAGTTCTCGTGGTTTGATTATCGCTCAAAAGGTTTTGATGATAACCGTGGATTACGTATCGATCATATTTTAGTGAATCGTCAATTAGCAGAGCGTTGCGTTGATGTTGGCATTGCATTAGATATTCGTGCAATGGAAAAACCGTCCGATCACGCACCAATCTGGGCAGAATTTAAATAGGAAAGCAACATGGATATGGCAAATTGGCAGAATTACCGTTCACAAGTGAATGGCATGCCTGCCGTGTTTACCGCAAATATTGAAGATTTAGATGTTTATCATGGTAAGCATCTTAGTAAAGTTGTGCAATTTACCGTGCCTTATCAGGGAGATG
Organism: uncultured Haemophilus sp.; assembly: GCA_934276625.1. Taxonomy (GTDB): domain Bacteria; phylum Pseudomonadota; class Gammaproteobacteria; order Enterobacterales; family Pasteurellaceae; genus Haemophilus_D. The sequence continues at coordinate 1,221 of CAKQTN010000157.1, read as the reverse complement.
AGGACGGTTTGCCGAATGAAGATGAATATGAAAAATTAATTAATCGTCTTTTTAAAATCCTTGCACAATTGACCGCACTTCCAAATGTTTTTTTTGCTGGGCACTTTATTTGTAACCATCAGGCAAAAATGCATTTCTATTGTGAACATGATGCTTTGCTTAAAGAAACCCTTCAACAACTCGATTTTGTTTCAGAAATCAACGTACAGAATGATCCAAATTGGGATACCTATTTCGATTTCTTGTTGGCTTCACCATTAGAAATGAAATTAAATGCGACAGAAGAGATTTTGAGTATGCTGAATAGCAAAGGGCGTAATTTAAGTGATACTTATTTGATTGAGCATACTTTCCATTTTGATGAAGAAGAAAAAATGTTTCCCTTTATGGATGAACTAACGCTTGGGAAAGTGTCTTTTAATACGTTGAAATATTCAAGCCAAGCCATCCAGACGGAAGAAGATGAACAGCCTTATTTCATGGTGAAATTGGAGCAAGAGCTTTCATTAGACAGTAATGAGATCTTCGAGTGGGTAGAGCGCTTTGAAAAATTAGCTATGGAGTTTTCAGGCGACTATATTGGCTGGGAATGCGATAACTTAATGGATGACCGTTCATCATTAAATTAGCCTGATAATTTATCAAATAAGCATTGATTAGATAAAAATAAAGCCCATCAACACGATGGGCTTAAATTCTTTTGGCTACAAATTTAGGATTCGTAAAAGGAGACAAACGAAAGCTAAACCAAAAGAGAAATTTGGCTCCTCCTGCGGGACTCGAACCTGCGACATATGGATTAACAGTCCACCGTTCTACCGACTGAACTAAGGAGGAATAAATTTGGTATCACAAAGAATAGGCGCGCATTTTAATGAGCGACCTGTCGCTTGTCAATACTCAAAATGAAAAAAATTACAAAAAAATTTACCGTTTTTGCTATCCACAAAGCCTGTGGATAACTTTGTGGATTGTTTTTGTTTAAAATGGTCAACCACTGGTGCAGACTGGCTTTGTCTCAAATTGTTCATCTATTAGCCATTCGTTGATAATTGTTTAAATATCAATATGTTATATAAAGTCCAGCAAAAAAAATAAAATATTTTTTAATTTTGAAGTGTTTAAGACTTGACACGCCTAAGTGTGTGTAAAACTTGGATTTTTATCGCTCAATTTGGAGTAATAAATGTGCTAAAATAGCCACACTTCTAAAACAGTAAA
>CAKQTN010000156.1:0-3432 GCA_934276625.1 uncultured Haemophilus sp. | reverse complement strand
AGCAAAACTTTCGCATTATGGGCGATTGTTTTTGCTCTTCTCGCCTTTCTCTTCCCTGAGCAATTCAAAATTTTTGCACCCTACATTCCTTACCTTTTAGGTTTGGTGATGTTTGGCATGGGGATTACCTTAACTTTTGCAGATTTCAGTGAAGTGGCTAAACATCCAAAATCTGTGTTCATTGGTGTAGCGGGTCAATTTATCATTATGCCAGCTATCGCATTTGGATTAGCAAAAGCCTTTGATTTGCCTGCTGATTTAGCGGTTGGTGTAATTCTTGTGGGTTCTTGCCCGGGTGGTACATCATCAAACGTAATGACTTATTTAGCGAAAGGTAACACCGCGCTTTCTGTTGCTTGTACCACAATCTCTACCTTACTTTCACCAGTATTAACCCCTGCTATTTTCTATGTATTAGCAAGCCAATGGTTAGATATTGATGCAGGTGCAATGTTTATGTCTGTATTAAAAATGGTGTTGTTCCCAATTTTCTTAGGTTTAGTTGTTCGTGCACTCTTCAAAAAACAAGTGGAACAAGCAAGCCAAACTATGCCATTAGTCTCTGTTATTTCTATTGTATTAATCCTTGCAGCCGTCGTAGCAGTAAGTAAAGATAAGATTGTAGAATCTGGCCTATTAATTTTCAGCGTGGTGGTTTTACATAACTGCTTAGGCTATTTAATTGGCTACTTTGCGGCAAAATTATTTAAACTTAATACGGCGGATAGTAAAGCGGTGGCAATTGAAGTAGGTATGCAAAACTCAGGTTTAGGTGCTGCATTAGCTGCTGCTCATTTCAACCCAATTGCGGCGGTACCAAGTGCTTTATTCAGTTTCTGGCACAATGTATCGGGTCCAATTTTGGCGAATATTTTCTCTAATATCAAAAATGAAAAATAAGCTATTTGGGTAAAAAAATAAGGGCGGAAATTACATTCCGCCCTTTTTATATTTTACTGTTTTACTTAACCGAACCACAATTTAAACAATACAAATACTGCCCTTTTGGATCATTAAATTTGGTTAACACATTCAGCTGTTTTTTCACTTGATGCACTTCCTGTGGCAGTCCCAACCAATTTGTCAGTAACGCTTGACCTTTTTGTTTAAGCTTGCGATCTAATTTAGCAAAGAAACTATTATCTTCATCCACCAACCATTGCACACTAAAATTATCCATGTATTTATCAGGATGTTGATTGACTAGTGCGACCACTTTATCAATGGCTACATCAATATCGCCTAATTCATCCACTAAGCCATTTTTCTGTGCATCTTGCCCTAACCAAACTTGGCCCTGAGCAATTTTATCCACTTTATCTTTTGATAATTGACGACCACGGCTTACCACATCTAAGAAGCGCTCATAACCATTTTCGATGCTAAGTTGATAAATATCCTGTGTATTTTTACCCAATGGACTTAAAGCTGACGTTTCCGCGAGATCCGTTGTCGCTACGCCATCAGTACTCATTCCCATTTTTTTGATTGTATTTTCAAAGGTTGGGAATAATGCAAAAATCCCGATTGAACCCGTAATCGTATTTTTATCCGCCACGATATAGTCAGCAGTTGAAGAAATCCAATAACCACCAGAAGCTGCCATGCCTCCCATTGATACTACAACAGGTTTGCCTGCTTTTTGAAGATTTTCGGTTTCCTGGCGAATAATTTCAGAGGCAAATGCACTGCCACCCGGTGAGTTAACACGGAGAACAACCGCCTTCACTTTCTCGTTATCGTAGGCTTGTCTCAATAACTTCGCAATGGTATCGCCGCCAGCTGATTCTTCATCGCTTTCACCATCAATAATGGTCCCTTCGACATTCACTACCGCAACAATATTTTTTTCATTTGGCTCAACAGAGAAACGATCGCCTAAATCAGATAAATAATCTTCAAAATCCACTAATTTGGCTTTGCCTTCTTCATCTTGACCGAAAAGTGCGGTCAATTTTTTATCTAAATCCAATCTTGTCGCAAACTGTGTCACCAACTGACGTTTTTTCACATAAGCCGTTTCATCACCTTTTAACGCTTTTAAATCACTAATGTATTTTTGTGCATTCGGTAATACATCATTGGCGGTAATATGACGATTAACCATTAATGTTTGTATATAGTTTTGCCACATGCCACCAAGCCATTTTTGCATATTTGCTTTTGCTTCTGGCGACATATCATCACGCAAGAAAGGTTCTACCGCGGACTTATATGTCCCTACACGGAAAATATGTGGTGTAATTTCAAGTTTTTCGAGCATAGATTTAAAGTAAAGGTTTTCCTGACGCAAACCTTGAATACCGACTTGCCCAATTGGATTGAGATAAATGTCATCCGCAAAACTCGCGAGGAAATATTGTGCCTGTGTGTAATTGTCAGCATAAGCAATAACCGGCTTTTCTGACTCTTTGAAGCTTTGAATCGCTTTCCCTACATATTCTAATGAGGGAAGATCGCCCCCTTCAAAGTCATTTAAATTCAGCACTAAACCACGAATTCGTTCATCATCTTTTGCAGATAAAATACTTTGTACCACATCAAAAGTGGAATATTTATAAGAGACCTTTTCATTATTTAAACGTTGAAATTCCTCTTGCCAACTCAGCATATCATCTGTGTTATCTGCAAGATAGCCTGTTAAATTTAAATATAATGCGCCTTGATCGCCCGATAAAACTTGGCTTTTCTTACCATCACTAAAAAGGCTGACAAGCACAATCAACGCTAAAACAAACAGTAAGAACACAAAATTCATCACAAGATTTCGGATAAAATTGAGCGCTTTACAACAAAATTTCAATACGCTTAAGATGACATTCATGCGAAATTAAACCTTTAAAACAGAAATAAAAATTGTGCGTAGCCTATCATAAAGTCCCATGAAAAACTATGCTATAATCAACCGCACCTAACTAGAATAAGGAAAATACTATGGATGCATTAACCCTTTTAACACAACGCAAATCGAATAAAAAATTAACTGCACCCGCACCAAGCCAAGTGCAATTAGAACAAATGTTTCAAGCCGCTTTACATGCACCTGATCATGGTAAACTTGAGCCTTATCATTTCGTGGTAATCCAAGGCACGGGTTTAAGTAAATTAGAAAGCTTGCTCAAAGCGGCAGTGACTGAATTTGATTTAGGTGAAGAACGATTAAAAAAAGCAGAAAATTTTGCACGCCGTGCGCCAATGGTCATTGCGGTGATAGCTAAAATTAATCATGAAGTTAAAAAAGTACCAGGTTGGGAACAAATGCTTACTGCAGGTGCAGCAACTTATGCGATTCAACTTGCGGGCAATGCATTGGGTTTTGAAAGTTTTTGGGCAACTGGTCCTCTAGTTGAGGGATGTGAATTACGTGAAGCATTTGGTTGTGACAAAAATGATAAGATCGTTGCCTTATTACAAATTGGTACAGCAGCTGAA
>CAKQTN010000155.1:0-3443 GCA_934276625.1 uncultured Haemophilus sp. | reverse complement strand
GTTTGGTTATCATAAGGTACTTGATAAGAGCTTAAATGTGGCTCTTGATCATTTTCTGGGTTGTAGCGTAATACTTCTACAGTCATTACTGGTGAATTAGCCATTTGCTTGCTCCTTAGCTTTCGCAGCCGCTTCTGCCGCTTCTGCTTCAGCACCATAAACACGTTTTGCTGGTTGAGATTTAGTGATTTTCACCGGGCTGTATTCAATACGCGGTGCATCATCGCCATTGTAGTAAGCAAGGGTGTGTTTTAAATAATTCACATCATCACGTTCAGTGTAGTCTAAGCGTTGGTGTGCACCACGAGACTCTTTACGTTCAATTGCAGAGTTGGCAATAGATTGCGCCACATCAAGGATGTAACCTAATTCTACGGTGTAAAGCACATCGGTATTGAATACGCTTGAACGGTCTGCAACACGAATACGTTTATAACGTTCTTTAAGCTCAGCAATTTTATCTACTGCTTTTTGCATGCTTTCTTGGTCACGGTAGATACCACAACCTTCTTCCATTACGGTACCCATTTCGTCACGGATTTCAGACCAAGATTCATTACCTTCTTGGTTATAAAGTGCTTCAAGGCGAGCCACCACATCTTGTGCTTGTGCATCAACTGCTGCACGGTTTGCTGGTTGTGCTTCTGCTGCACGTTGTGCGGCATATTCACCTGCAACACGGCCTAAAACCACTAATTCAGCAAGCGAGTTAGAACCTAAACGGTTTGCACCGTGTAAACCAGAAGACGCACATTCACCCACAGCAAATAATCCTTTAATGCGAGTTTCGCTGTTGAAATCGACTTCGATACCACCCATGGTGTAGTGAACAACCGGACGAACTGGAATTGGTTCATTAACTGGGTTTACACCTTCATAAGCACTTGCTAATTCACAAATGAATGGAAGACGTTCATGTAAATATTTTTCACCTAAGTGACGTAAGTCAAGGTGAACCACATCAACACCTTTTGCAGTTTTTAAGGTGTTGCCTTTTTTCCATTCTTGCCAGAACGCTTGTGAAACTTTATCACGTGGACCAAGTTCCATATATTTGTTTTCAGGTTTACCGATTGGGGTTTCAGGACCTAGACCGTAATCTTGTAAATAACGGTAGCCGTTTTTATTCACTAAGATACCGCCTTCACCACGACAACCTTCAGTCATTAAGATACCGGTGTTCGGTAAGCCGGTTGGGTGATATTGGACGAATTCCATATCACGAAGAGGAACACCATGACGATATGCCATTGATAAACCATCACCGGTTACAATACCGCCGTTGGTATTGAATTTAAATGCACGACAGCCACCGCCAGTTGCAATGACAACCGCGTTTGCGTTGATTTGAACAAGTGAACCTTCCATCATATTCATTGCCACCATACCGCGAGCATGGCCATCATCAACTAAGATGTCTAAAACGAAGTGCTCGTCAAAGCGTTGAATTTGTGGATATTGAATGGATGTTTGGAAAAGAGTATGTAATAAGTGGAAACCGGTTTTGTCTGCCGCGAACCAAGTACGCTCGATTTTCATTCCACCGAAACGACGAACGTTTACATCGCCATCTGCTTTACGGCTCCAAGGGCAGCCCCAACGTTCAAGTTGAGTCATTTCCACTGGAGAATGTTCAACGAAGTATTCCACCACATCTTGTTCACATAACCAGTCACCACCGGCAACGGTATCGTGGAAGTGTTTATCGTAGGAATCTTCCTCTTTAATTACTGCGGCCGCACCACCTTCTGCTGCAACCGTATGGCTACGCATAGGATAAACCTTAGAAACTAATGCGATCTTTAAGTTAGGGTTTGCTTCTGCTGCTGCAATTGCTGCACGTAAACCGCCGCCACCAGCGCCAACAATAGCAATATCGACATTAACCGTTTGCACGATATCCTCCAATCAATAGAAAGTAAAAAAATAAAACGCCCTAAATTAATAGGGGCATGTTGTAATTCTGCCATTTTTGTTTACAAATTAGTAACTTTTTTTCTGGAATAAACGGACAAAATACTAAAAGTGTGATCTAACTCAAAAAAGTTAGTTTTTTATATATTTATAGATGATAACCGTTTGCGTTTAAGAATGATTTAGTCGGATTATTGAGTTAAAAATCACTCTTGTTTACAATAGTCTAATTCATTTTAAAGGTGAAAACGGAGAAAAAAATGACCGCACTTAGCGATAAAAAAACAGAATGGAAACCTTCCGCCTCAATTAAAAACTTATTGGCGCGTGCCAAAATCATTGCGGATATCCGCCAGTTTTTTACTGAACGTGGATTATTAGAAGTTGAAACCCCTGTTTTAAGTGAGTTTGGCGTAACGGATCTTCACCTTTCTACCTTTAATACCGAATTTGTTGCCCCTTTTGATGAGCTGTCGAAAACGCTCTGGCTTTCTACCAGCCCGGAATATCATATGAAACGTTTACTGGCGGCAGGCAGTGGACCGATCTTCCAAATTGGCAAAGTGTTTCGTAATGAAGAAGCGGGCAATCGCCATAATCCGGAATTTACCATGCTTGAATGGTATCGACCGCACTTTGATATGTATCGTCTGATGAATGAAGTGGATGATTTATTACAACAGATCCTCGATTGTAAACCCGCAGAAACCTTAAGTTATCAATTTGTCTTCCAAGAATATGTAGGATTAGATCCATTATCAGCGACTCGTCAAGAGTTAGTAGAGGCAGCGCGTAAGCACAACTTTATGGCAGATGACGATGAAGATCGTGATACCTTACTACAATTTTTATTCAGTGAAGTGGTAGAACCTAAAATCGGACAAGAAGCACCTGTTGCGGTTTATCATTTCCCTTCTTCCCAAGCCGCACTTGCACAACTTAGCCCAGAAGATAGCCGTGTGGCAGAACGTTTTGAGTTCTATTATAAAGGCTTAGAGTTAGCCAACGGTTTCCATGAGCTCACCGATGCACGAGAACAACAATACCGCTTTGAAAAAGACAATCGCCTACGGGAAAAAGCAGGTTTGCCACAGCGTGAAATTGACTATCGTTTTCTAGGGGCATTACAAGCAGGTATTCCAAATACTTCTGGTGTGGCTTTAGGGGTCGATCGTTTAATTATGATTGCATTAGGCGCGGAAAGTATTAAAGAAGTGATTTCATTTTCGATAGAATGTGCCTAGTTTGCTCAAAAAATATTCATTATGTCTTCGAAAATGAATAAAAAAGAAGAATAAATTGCTCAAAATAGAGCGATCATTGTATAGACAAAATTCTGAAAAGTTCGATGTGAAAGGATGTTTTTGATTAAAAAATGTCCTTTTTTGTGTAAAAAATGTGATCTTGATCCAATTTTAGAAAATTGGAAGAGATCCTCCCATTGACACTATAGGTTTATTTTGTAATATTTGCGACGTCTATTTCGGAGATTGAACTTTTTATGAAAAATTGCTTCAATCAAAAATCAT
>CAKQTN010000154.1:0-3451 GCA_934276625.1 uncultured Haemophilus sp. | reverse complement strand
CAGAATTATTGCAATTAGAAAAAGGGTTCTTCAAACAATTAGTGGAGCGTGTGTAAAACAAGGAAGGATAAGTTGGGTGGAAATCTTCCCAGCTTATTCTCGGCACACAGAAATTCCGACTTTGGCTGCTTTCTTCCGAACCTGACCGAGTAAACCGGACACCGTTGCGAGAGACCGAGAAGATTTCCATTGATATCGCAATGCGATTAGGTGGGCTATTATGCAAGAATTGCCCCTGTATTGCAAAGGTTAATTTATCAATTCAGTGAATTTGACGAGAAAATCAACCGCACTTTTAAGGTAAAACCATGAACTATCTCCAATACTACCCTACCGATGTTGTAAATGGCGAAGGTACACGTTGTACCCTTTTCGTTAGCGGTTGTACGCATGGTTGCCGTGGTTGCTACAACCAAAAGAGTTGGTCTTTTGATAATGGCGTATTATTTGATGAAGCGATGGAACAACAAATCATCAATGATTTAAAAGATACGCGCATTAAACGTCAAGGGCTCACGCTTTCTGGTGGGGATCCGATGCATCCTCGTAATGTTGAAGCCCTACTTCCTTTTGTACAACGTGTAAAAAAAGAATGTCCAGATAAGGATATTTGGGTATGGACGGGATATAAACTGGATGAACTTGATGATTATCAACGTCAAATGTTGCCTTATATTGACGTGCTCATTGATGGAAAATTTATACAAGAACAGGCTGACCCAAGCTTGGTTTGGCGTGGTTCAGCCAATCAAGTGATTTATCGTTTTAAGGTTTAACCAAATAAGGTTAAGCTATTCTGCCAAGCCGTTTCTTTGATCACTTCAGCATTTTCACTTCTTAAACTACATAAAGCGTCAAAGGTGTGAACAATCCGCTCTGGTCGGTTAGGTTGCCCTTGAAAGCCAAATACGGGCATATCTGGTGTATCCGTTTCTAACACCAATGCCTCTAATGGTAACTTGGCAATCGCTTGACGCGTTTTATTCGCGCGTTCATAAGTAATTGTGCCGCCTACGCCAATTTTATAGCCTAAATCCACAAATCTTTTTGCTTGCTCATAACTTCCTGAAAAACCATGCACGACACCACATTTTGGCAAATTGGCTTGTTTTAAAAAGCGGAATAATTGCTCGTGGGATTTTCGACTATGTAAATTAACCGACAGATTGTACTTCTTCGCTAAATAAAGCTGGCTCTCCAAAAAGAGCTGTTGCTTTTGCCATAATTCATCCATCAATAACTCTGGAATCGCACACTCTAAACCAATTTCTGCTACGGCTGTACAATTTTGATCACGTACAGATAACGCCGCATCCAATTTCTCTAAATCATGCTCTTGATGTTCTTTGATATAAAGAGGGTGTAACCCAAGTCCACAATAAAGATGCTCAGGGAAAAGTGCGGTCATATTTTGGATTGTTTTAAAATCCGATTCTTTTACCGCCACAATCAAGATTTTCTGCACATCAGCTTGCTTAGCGTTCTCTACGAGCTGAGCTAATGGCTCTCCCGTGTCATGATGAAGATAATCGAGGTGGGTATGAGTATCGAAGAAAGGCATAACGTTATTTCACTTAAGAAAAAAGGTGTGTAGATTACGCATCCACACACCGAATTAATTATTCAACAGAAACGGATGTAATCACCACATCTTCGGTCGGAACATCTTGGTGGAAGCCTTTATTACCGGTTTTTACTTTTTTGATTTTATCAACCACATCCATGCCTTCAACCACTTCACCGAATACGGCATAGCCCCATTCTTGTACCACTTCACGGCCAAACATCTCTTTTGAACGGTAGTTTAAGAAGTCATTATCTGCCACGTTAATGAAGAATTGTGCCGTTGCAGAATGTGGATCAGAGGTACGCGCCATGGCGATTGTGCCACGTTTGTTACTTAAACGATTGTTAGCTTCATTTTGGATCGGTGCGTTTGTTGCTTTTTCACGCATTCCGCTTTCCATACCACCGCCTTGAATCATAAATCCATCAATAACACGATGAAAAATTGTGTTATTATAGAAACCGTTTTTACAATAGTTTAAAAAGTTTTCTGCAGTGATTGGCGCTTTATCAAAATCAAGTTTAATTTTAATATCGCCAAAATTTGTGTGTAATGTAACCATTTTGTTTTCCTCTTGAAAATTAAGGCATTCATTATTCCACAAATGGCGAGAAAGTGCCACAAGGAGCAGAAAAAGTACGGTCGTTTTCCAACTAGTTTTAAGAGAAAAAATATGTTAAAGATTTTTAATACCCTCACTCGTGAAAAAGAAGTGTTCAAACCTATCCATAAAGGAAAAGTGGGTATGTATGTGTGCGGCGTGACCGTTTACGATTTATGCCATATTGGCCATGGTCGTACCTTTGTATGTTTTGATGTGATTGCCCGCTATTTACGTTCTTTAGGTTACGATTTAACTTATGTGCGTAATATCACTGATGTGGACGATAAAATCATTAAACGTGCATTAGAAAACAAAGAAACCTGCGATCAACTTGTAGATCGCATGGTGCAAGAAATGTATAAAGATTTTGATGCGTTAAACGTACTACGTCCAGATTTTGAGCCTCGTGCGACGCATCATATCCCTGAAATTATTGAGATTGTGGAAAAACTGATTGCACGTGGTCATGCTTATGTTGCAGACAATGGTGATGTCATGTTTGACGTGGAAAGCTTTAAAGAATACGGCAAATTATCGCGCCAAGATCTTGACCAATTACAAGCCGGTGCACGTATTGAAATTAATGAAATCAAGAAAAATCCAATGGATTTCGTGCTTTGGAAAATGTCGAAAGAAAACGAACCAAGCTGGCCATCGCCATGGGGTGCTGGTCGTCCAGGTTGGCACATTGAATGTTCAGCGATGAACTGTAAACAACTTGGTGAACATTTTGATATTCACGGCGGTGGTTCTGATTTAATGTTCCCGCACCACGAAAATGAAATTGCGCAATCTTGCTGTGCTCATGGTGGTCAATATGTGAATTATTGGATCCATTCTGGCATGATCATGGTAGATAAAGAAAAAATGTCGAAATCCCTCGGCAACTTCTTCACTATTCGTGATGTATTAAACCACTACAATGCAGAAGCGGTGCGTTATTTCTTACTAACAGCACACTATCGCAGCCAGCTCAACTACAGTGAAGAAAACCTGAATTTAGCACAAGGTGCATTAGAACGTTTGTACACCGCTTTACGTGGCACCGATCAAAGTGCGGTTGCTTTTGGTGGTGAAAATTTTGTGGAAGCCTTCCGTGAGGCAATGGATGATGATTTCAATACACCGAATGCCCTTTCTGTCTTATTTGAAATGGCGCGTGAAATCAATAAATTGAAAACTGAAGATGCAGAAAAAGCCAATGGTCTTGCTGCTCGTTTACGTGAATTAGCGGGTATCTTAGGTTTACTTCAACAAGATCCAGAAAAATTCTTACAAGC
>CAKQTN010000153.1:0-3467 GCA_934276625.1 uncultured Haemophilus sp. | reverse complement strand
AATGCGTTCTTTGCTTATGTAGTCGTTGGCAAGCTTGGTTATTCTTGGGAAGTGGGCATGGGCACTATTTTCTGGGGCTCGATTGGTTTATTTGTTCTCACCTTATTCCAAATCCGTTATTGGTTAATGGCTTCGATTCCGCTTTCATTGCGCGTGGGAATTGGTGCAGGTATCGGCTTTTTTATTGCCTTAATTGGGTTTAAAAATATGGGATTGGTTGTCGCGAATCCTGCAACCTTAGTGGCATTAGGCAATTTACATGATCCGAAAATTCTGCTGGGTGTATTAGGTTTCTTTATTATCGTCGTTTTAGCTGCACGTAATATTTTCTCTGGCGTCTTAATTTCTATCGCGGTAGTGACTGGATTAGCGCTTTTAATTGATGACCAAGTGGTCTTCCACGGCATTGTTTCTATGCCACCAAGCTTAGGTGCGGTTGTAGGAAAAGTCGATATTGCGGGTGCTTTAGATACGGCTTTGCTCGGCATCATTTTCTCATTCTTATTAGTAAACCTATTTGACTCATCAGGCACGTTATTAGGTGTAACCGATAAAGCAGGTTTCAGTGATGAAAAAGGTCGTTTCCCGAAAATGAAACAAGCTCTTTATGTGGATAGCGTGAGTGCGGTAGTAGGTTCTTATATCGGAACATCAGCAATTAGTACCTATATTGAAAGTGGTGCAGGGGTTTCAGTTGGTGGTAGAACAGGTTTAACTGCAGTAACAGTCGGTGTTTTATTCTTACTTACCATTTTCTTCTCGCCACTTGCTAGTGTCGTACCGGCTTATGCTACCGCAGGAGCATTAGTCTATGTGGGGATTTTAATGGCATCTAGTCTTATCCGTGTACACTGGGATGATTTAACTGAAGCAACACCTGCTTTTATCACTGCAGCGATGATGCCATTTACTTATTCAATTACTGAAGGTATCGCATTCGGCTTTATTAGTTATTGCGTCATGAAGGCTTGTACAGGTAGAATACGCGAGGTTAATGCCCCTGTGTGGGTGGTGTCTTTATTATTTGTGGCCAAGTTCGTTTGGGTTGGCTGATTTCATAAAGGCGTAATTTATTACGCCTTCATTTTTATAGCATTGCAACAAGGAGTGCGTCATGCAAAATATTCTTTTTATCGTCAATGATTCCACATATAGCGGAGAAAAAACCTTCAACGCTGTTCGTTTCGCCATCAATATGAAAGAAGAGCACAGTAAGGATGTGAATATTAAATTATTCTGCTTTTCTGATGCGATTTTATGCGGTATTGCGGGACAAAACCCAAATGAAGGTTTCAATATCCAACAACTTATCGATATTTTAGCGGCACAAGGTGCTGAAATTAAATTATGTACCAGCTGCGTAAAAGCACGTGGTTTATTAGACGCTAAATTAATTGACGGCGTGACCCTTGGTACCTTAGATGATGTTTCTGAATGGACATTATGGGCAGATAAAGTTTTAACGTTCTAATTTCTGATAAAACTGACAAAACAAAAAGGTGCAATCAATAGATTGCACCTTTTTAATTCTATATAGTTGGTTTAAGTTTTTAAACCTCGCCACCAATCCCAACAAACTTCTCAACAAAGGCAACAATCTTTTGGAAAATGCTTTGTTTTTTCGTGAGATATTGCGGATTAAGCGGACTCATTTTTGGTAGGGCATCATTTAAATCCGTACCTTGTTCACTAGCATATCCGCGTTTTAAGGATACGTTAATATAACGCTTCGCGGCATCAATATTCAGCCCTTCACTGATAATTAATTCGTCAGCTTCTTTCTGTTGCTCTTTTTGGGCAAATTGGAAGAAGGATTCAATAATACCAGCTTTATCGACTATGCTATCTAAGTCCGTTTGATTGATAAAATCTACGATCAAACTTTCTTTGGCGCGATTACCTAGGCTCGCTCGGATTGTGGTTCGAATTTCATCAATCAGCTCAGCTTTATTTTTCATTTTTTTGTTGTGTTCAAAAATCAATTCTAAGATGTAATCTAGATTGATTTCTTGGGATTTTAATAAATCCACTTCAAATACTACATCGTCCCAATCAATGGTCGATTTTGCTTTTTCCTCGCCATCTTTTTGACGACGGAGCCAATCCCGAATATCGTTGTAAGTCGAACGGTAATTCTGAATACTGCGTTCGCTTGGCATATCAATAGGCTGCATTTCAGCAAAAGCTTCATCCGTTAAATAATATTTTTCTTTAAAGGCTTCAACGGCTTTTACATCGCTGGTATCGAGCGATTGAAATGCTTGTAAAGCTGCGAATTCATCATAGTTTTGCAGAATGTTTTCAACCCTCAAATATTCACCAAATAATTTTACAAAGTCTTTCTTGTCTTTTTCAGTTTGAATTTCATCTGGATCAGGGAAGCGTTCTTGCAATTCAGCAATAACCTCTAAATACCCACGACGGGCCACACCCGCATCGGTAAAGCCTTCCATATATTCTTGGTAACTTTTTTCTAATACGATATTGCGTGTATTGGATTTACCGAAAAGGGTAATCGCATCAATGGTATCTTGTTCCAAGTCGCGGAAAGTGACGATATTGCCGAAACTTTTGGTGCTGTTGTAAATACGGTTTGTACGAGAATAAGCTTGAATCAAACCATGGTAACGTAAGTTTTTATCTACAAATAACGTGTTTAAGGTTGGGGCATCAAAACCGGTTAAAAACATTCCAACGACAATCAATAAATCCACTTCTTTGTTTTTGACGCGTTTAGCGAGATCACGATAGTAGTTTTGGAACGATTTCGCATCCACATCATAATTGGTGGCAAAATAGCCGTTGTAATCATCAATGGCAGATTTTAAAAATTCCTTAGCCGAGGAGTTCATCGCCTCCACTTCAAAAGTTTCATCGACAATATCGCCAATCGCATCTTGCTCTTCATTCGCGGCAAACGAAAAGATTGTTGCAATTTTAAGTGGATTTTTGACCGCACTTTGTAACTGTTTAAACGTTTGATAATAAGCTTTGGCCGCATCCACGCTACTTACTGCAAACATGGCATTAAAGCCATTATTACCGGCATTAAAGCGATGGGTCTTTTGTTTGAAATTATCTAAAACATATTGGGCAATTTGCTCAATACGTTTAGGTTGTAAAAAGGCTTGTTTTTTCTCGAGTTTTGTCAGCTCTTCAAGATTCTTTTCAGTTTCAATGCTCTTGAATTGCGGCCGTACATCATTGTAATCCACTTTAAATTTCAGCACTTTTTCATCACGAATCGCATCGGTGATAATGTAAGAGTGGAGTTCAACACCAAAAACGCTCGCCGTGGTTTCGGCACCTAATGCATTAGTTGTAAAAATAGGCGTGCCGGTAAAACCAAATTGATAGTATTTTTTGAATTTTCTTGTTAGATTTTTTTGTGCTTCACCAAATTGAGAACGATGACATTCATCAAAGATAAAAACGACCTGTTTATCGTAAATCGGTAATTTATCTTC
>CAKQTN010000152.1:0-3477 GCA_934276625.1 uncultured Haemophilus sp. | reverse complement strand
AAACAAACCTTAAGTGCGGTTGATTTTGAGCAAGCTTTTAAACAAAAGAACGAACAGCACGGTTTTTTACGTGAACGTACTTATGCGGATATCCTGAACGAACAAATTTATGTAGAAACCAACGGTGAAATTGTTGGGCAAATTAATGGCTTGTCTGTGATTGAATATCCGGGCACTCCCGTTTGTTTCGGTGAACCTTCTCGTATCAGCTGTTTAGTGCAGTTTGGTGATGGTGAAGTTGTGGATGTGGAACGTAAAAACGAATTAGCGGGTAACCTTCACGGAAAAGGTATGATGATTTCTGAAGCTTGCTTGGCAAGTATCTTAGAGTTGCCATCACAGTTACCATTTTCTGCGTCTTTAGTGTTTGAGCAATCTTATGGTGAAATTGATGGTGACAGTGCGTCTTTAGCTATTTTCTCCGTATTAGTCAGCGCGTTATCCGATTTGCCATTGCCACAAAATATTGCCATTACCGGTACCATTGACCAATTTGGTTTGGTGCATGCGGTAGGTGGAGTGAATGATAAAATTGAAGGCTTTTTCACCATTTGCCAACGTCGCGGTTTGACGGGTAAACAAGGAGTGATTATTCCTGCGACGACGATTCAACAACTAAGCTTATCTGATGAAGTGATTGAAGCGGTGAAAAATGAGCAGTTCTTTATCTATCAAGTCGAGGATATTTATCAAACAGCCAAAATTCTATTTGACCGCGATTTATTAGAAGAGAAAGAAGAATATGCGAAGGGCAAAGAGCCTATTGCACGTTTAATTCAAAATCGAATTGCTTTCCGTTCGGAAACGCCGAAAAAAAACTGGTTAGATTTCTTTAAATCTTAATTTCTTTAAAGCGAACCTTGAGTTCGCTTTTCTTTTATATGAATTTTACTGACTGATCCGACAAGTTTAGCTAACAAGTGTTCGCTGTTTACATTTCTTATAAATCCCCATAGAATCTGCACTTATTGTTTGTAACCAAGCAAAACTACATATACAAGGAAATAAAAAATGGAAAACACCTGTACACCCAACATCAAAAGCAGCTACACCTATGAAGATTTATTAGCTTCTGGTCGTGGTGAGTTATTTGGTAAAGAAGGCCCGCAACTTCCAGCACCAACGATGTTGATGATGGATCGCATTGTGAAAATGACCGAAGATGGCGGTGCATTTGGTAAAGGGTATATTGAAGCAGAATTAGATATTCATCCAGATTTACCGTTTTTCGGCTGCCACTTTATTGGTGACCCAGTTATGCCAGGCTGCTTAGGCTTAGATGCGATGTGGCAATTAGTGGGTTTCTTCCTTGGCTGGGTAGGCGGTAAAGGTAAAGGCCGTGCATTAGGCGTAGGTGAAGTGAAATTTACCGGACAAATCTTACCAACCGCGAAAAAAGTGATTTATCGCATTAATATGAAACGTGTGATTAATCGAAAATTAGTAATGGGAATGGCCGACGGTGAAGTGGAAGTAGATGGTCGCGTTATCTACACCGCAACCGATTTAAAAGTTGGCTTATTCCAAGATACATCAAGTTTCTAATTTAAATAAACACAACATCATAAAAAAAGATAGCCCGATTCATTCGGGCTTTTCTTTTTCTATTCTTCTTCTATTCTTCGTCAATAATATCGACAAATTCGGCATTCAGTAATTTAGCTAAATCTTGTGGGGCCAATTCGACGCTTAATCCGCGTTTACCACCTGAAACAAAAATCGTATCAAACTCAAGTGCGGTCGAATTTATCACTGTTTTTACACGTTTCTTTTGACCTAATGGACTAATGCCACCGACTAAATATCCCGTGCTTTTTTGTGCCGCATCTTTATCGGCCATTTCAACTTTTTTCACACCAATAGCTTTTGCCGCTTTCTTCAAACTCAACATATTTGCCGTGGAAAGTACAAAACACGCTAATTTTTTCTGATCACCATTTTCAGCGACTAAAAGTGTTTTAAAGGATTGGTGCGGATCAAGCCCAAGTTTTTCAGCGGCTTCATCGCCAAAATGCGTATTGTTAGGGTCATGATCGTAAGTATGGAGAGTAAAAGGAATTTTATTTTTCTTTAATAAATCAATTGCCGGTGTCATCTGATTTCCTTATGTATTTATGCGTCTTTTTTCTGTAGAATGAATCGTTTAAAATATTTTACAGCGGAGAGAAAAATGGACGCAAGCCTAAATATTGCTATTGCAGCAGAATTTGATCTATGTGAAAAAATTGCCGAAGCACTTGAACAAAGTGAGCTAGATGTTGGCAAAATTTCTATCGTAGAAATTTATCCTTTTGAAGAAGAGCAAGCGGTGCGTTTTCGCAATAAAGCCGTTGCTCAATTAGCCACTGATGAGATTGAGTGGGATAGCGTTAATTATCTTTTCTTCGCAGGCCAAATTGACCAAGCGCCTTTATTAGCACAAGCAGCAGAAAGTGGCTGTGTGGTGATTGATTTAAAAGGGATTTGCTCAGCATTGTCTGATGTTCCTGTTGTTGTCCCGACAATCAATGAAGAAAATCTGACTGAATTAAGACAACGTAACATTGTGAGTCTGCCCGATCCGCAAGTGAGTCAATTAGCCTTATCTCTACTACCAATTATTCAACAAACGAATTTAACTCAAGTTTTTGCAACATCACTTTTACCCGCTTCTTATACGGATGGGGAAACCGTAAATAAACTTGCGGGACAAACTGCTCGTTTACTGAACGGCATGCCATTAGAAGAAGGTGAAACTCGTTTTGCCTTTGATGTGTTTCCACAACAAGCAGCTAATTTAAATCTGCAATTACAAAAAATCTTCCCGCAGTTAGACAGTGTTATTTTCCATCAAATTCAAGTGCCTGTCTTCTACGGCATGGCGCAAAAAGTGACCGCACTTTCAGATTATGAATTTGATTTCCAACCACAACAAGGCGAATTGATTGAATTACACGATAGCCTTGTTACTCCCGTGATTAACGGTGAAAACGAAAATGGTGAAGACAGCGTAAAATTGCATATCAGCCAACAAAGTGCGGTTGAAAATGGCGTCGAATTTTGGACAGTTGCCGATGAGCAACGTTTCAATATCGCCTTATTAGGTGTGAAATTACTTGAGTCGATTTATCACCAAGGTTATTAATTTAAAGTTAAGGGAAAAACCATGCAACAATCTTTACTTGAACGCCTTTTTTCGATTAAAGAAAAGGGCAGTACCACCAAAACCGAAATTATTGCCGGTATTACCACCTTCTTTACCATGGTGTATATCGTGTTTGTAAACCCATCCGTATTAGGTGATGCGGGAATGGATAAACAAGTTGTTTTCGTGACCACTTGTTTAATTGCCGCGCTCGGCACCATTGCAATGGGATTATTCAGTAATTTACCTATCGCCCTTGCGCCTGCAATGGGACTTAATGCGTTCTTTGCTTATGTAGTCGTTGGCAAGCTTGGTTATTCTTGGGAAGTGGGCATGGGCACTATTTTCTGGGG
>CAKQTN010000151.1:0-3544 GCA_934276625.1 uncultured Haemophilus sp. | reverse complement strand
GCGCCACAATCATTACATACATAAGCGGTTTTAGGAGCTTTTGCCATTTTTACTATCCTTTAGAGAACCCGTTTTACGCCATCAACATCATTAAACCAAGCATTCTTTCAAAATACGCACGACTCTTTAGTAATGCTTTTAACTTTTCAATAGTTTGAACATTATCTTTTGTCTCACTATGAAAGGTAATCAAGCCTTTAATTTCATTTAGGAAAAACTGATTACTTGCTAATAACTCAGCTGATTGACTTTCTTCCAGTTTTTCAAACAAGGCTTTGTTGTCATCATAATAATGATAAAGGTTAAAAAATGCCCCCACACGTTCAACGGTTTTCATAAAATCGAAAGCAAACACATCTGTTGGGAATGAAAGCGTTTCTTCAATTAATTGTTGTTCCATTTTCATGACCGCACTTAATTTCTGGCGAGAATCTACCGCACTTTCCTCACGTTCTTCTTTTAAGAAATCACGCCATTTATTTAACCAATCAATCAGCAGTGGTTTGCTGCCTAATTGATAGCCGCGTTTTGCTTTGCTTGCTGAACTAAAATAAACATCCTGTTCAAAAGGTAAAAGTGAGACAAAATGGAAAAGATCTGAAACAAGCCCTTCTTTTAATTCAAATTCAATTTCACAGATAGGCTGTGTTTTCTCCCCAGACAGAATCTTCCCTTGATCAAAAGCCACTTCAATTTTTGATGCACCAAACGCAATTAACCAAAAAGTGCGGTTAAAATCTGTTGAGAAAATCGGTTGTAATGTAGCGGAAGGTAAGTTTTCAAATGGATACAATGAGGTTAATTGTTCCGTTGTGGGTACGGAATTATCAGGTATAGATAAATTGTATTCTGGACGGCTATGCAATCCGCCAACCACTTTTCCGTCTGTTTTTAAAGTGAGTGTGAAATCATTATTTT
Organism: uncultured Haemophilus sp.; assembly: GCA_934276625.1. GTDB lineage: Bacteria > Pseudomonadota > Gammaproteobacteria > Enterobacterales > Pasteurellaceae > Haemophilus_D. The sequence continues at coordinate 2,626 of CAKQTN010000151.1, read as the reverse complement.
CCTGACGGACACGCAATCCCATTTTTTGTTTAGCCAAAAAATGATCGGGATAATCGAAATAAGTATTTCCTAGGAAGACAGTATTTTGTTCTAAGATTTTGAATTGATTGAGATGTGTTTTTAAGGTATCGAAAGCATCAGAGGTAACTGCAAGCTTTAATTCAACTTCATTACTCATTTTATTTTTCCTTATTATTTTTAACTGTTTAAATATACAGATAATTTTATACAAATCAAGATCTTTTTCGTGTATTTCCTTATAAAATCAGGTAATATGCAACCGAAATTTTAACCCTTGTTATGGAGTAAAACACCTATGGCAATGAATAATATTCTCGGATTATTTGCCCATTCTCCTTTAAAACCACTGCAGAAACATTCTGACAAAGTGACTGAATGTTGTGATTTATTAATTCCATTCTTCCAACATACCTTTGTAAAACAATGGGATGATGCAGAAAAAACACGTCTAGATATTTCTCAATGTGAACGTGAAGCAGATAGTTTAAAACGCGAAATCCGTTTGAAATTGCCTCGCGGTTTATTTTTACCCATTGATCGTACCGATTTACTCGAATTAGTCACCCAACAAGACAAATTGGCTAACTATGCTAAAGACATTGCTGGTCGTATGATCGGTCGCCAATTTGGTATTCCTGAAGAAATGCAGGAAGAATTTTTGCACTATGTGAAACGTAGTTTAGATTCTATTCATCAAGCTCATTTAGTGATTGAAGAAATGGATAAACTACTTGAAACCGGTTTTAAAGGCCGTGAATTAAAGTTAGTGAACCATATGATTCAAGAACTAGACAGCATTGAAGATGATACGGATCAAATGCAAATTAAATTGCGTAAAATGCTCTACACGATTGAAAGTCGTTATAACCCTATTGATGTGATGTTCTTATATAAAATCATCGAATGGGTTGGCGTATTAGCCGATCAAGCTCAACGTGTTGGATCTCGCATTGAATTAATGCTAGCCCGTTCCTAATTTTGACGACATTAACTACAACATAGGAAATCACTATGGAAATTATTAATGCATACGGTTCGTGGTTAGTCTTAATTACCGCGGTATTCGGTTTTTTTATGGCATTTGGTATTGGTGCCAACGACGTCTCAAACTCAATGGGCACCTCAGTTGGTTCTGGGACCATTACAGCCAAACAAGCAATTATTATTGCCCTCATTTTTGAATCTGCCGGGGCTTATTTAGCCGGTGGTGAAGTAACAGAAACCATCAAAAGTGGTGTGATCGACCCCACTCAATTTGTTGAGATGCCAGATGTATTGGCATTAGGGATGCTTTCTGCTCTCTTTGCATCAGGAGCTTGGTTATTTATCGCCACTAAAATGGGTTGGCCTGTTTCAGGTACTCACACCATCATTGGGGCTTTAATTGGTTTTGCTTGTATTACGATTGGTCCAAGTTCTGTTGATTGGTCTACTATCGGTGGGATCGTTGGAAGCTGGTTTATCACCCCCGTGATAGCAGGACTTTTAGCTTATACCATCTTTGCAAGTATCCAGAAACTCATTTTCGATACAGAAGAACCGCTGAAAAACGCACAAAAATACGGGCCTTACTACATGGCGATTACCGTATTCGTACTTTGTATCGTTACCATGGCAAAAGGTTTAAAACACGTTGGTTTAAATCTTTCCAACAATGAAACGCTCGTTATTTCATTGCTTATCAGTGTTGTTGGTATGATTTTCTGCCATTTCTACTTCCGCAGCAAAGCATTTACAGCAAAAGCAAGAAAAGGATCGTTCGGATCAGTAGAAAAGATTTTTAGTATCTTAATGCTTTTAACCGCTTGTGCTATGGCGTTTGCACATGGTTCTAATGACGTAGCCAATGCAATTGGTCCGCTTTCTTCTGTGGTATCAATCGTGCAAAATGGCGGGAAAATCCTGAGTGGTGGTGATTTAGCTTGGTGGATTTTACCTTTAGGTGCATTAGGTATCGCCGTTGGTCTGATTGCGATGGGACAAAAAGTGATGGCAACTGTAGGATCGGGTATTACCGATTTAACCCCTAGCCGTGGTTTTGCCGCACAATTTGCAACAGCGATGACCGTTGTAGTGGCATCTGGTACTGGTTTACCAATCTCCACGACACAAACTTTAGTGGGTGCAATCTTAGGTATCGGTTTCGCGCGTGGTATTGCGGCACTTAACTTAACGGTTATCCGTAACATCATTAGTTCATGGGTTGTGACATTACCAGCGGGTGCATTCTTCGCGATTATAATTTTCTACGTTCTTCGCGCAATTTTCCATTAGTATAATTATTAAAAGTGCGGTTATTTTTCATTGTATTTTCTGACCGCACTTCCTTCACGAATCTAGGAAGTATTATGTCAAAAATGAGTAAACTTTTATTTTCTTGTATTTTATTGGGCTCAACCATTGGAACTGTGCAAGCTGAAACGCAATATGTGACAGAAAATCTGAACACCTATTTACGCAAAGGTGCAGGCGATCAGTTTAAGATCGCGGGTGCAATCCAATCTGGCGAAGCGGTAACAGTCTTAGGACAAGAAGGAAAATATACCCTAATTCGTGATAATAAAAATCGCGAGGCATGGATTTTAACCTCGGAACTGAGTTCTAC
>CAKQTN010000150.1:0-3555 GCA_934276625.1 uncultured Haemophilus sp. | reverse complement strand
TAAAGAATCGGACCGAGTTTATCTGAGAAGCCCCATTGGGTCACCATATTACGTGCAATATTGGTTGCCACTTTAATATCGTTAGATGCACCGGTCGAAATATTTTCTTCACCGTAAATCAAATCTTCTGCTAAACGTCCTGCATAAAGAGTTGAAAGTTTACTTTCTAATTGTTTTTGGCTGATACTAATTTGATCACCTTCAGGCAAGAAGAAAGTCACACCTAATGCGCGGCCACGAGGAATAATCGTGACTTTATGTACAGGATCATGTTCAGGCACTAAGTAACCCACAATCGCGTGACCTGCTTCATGGTACGCTGTCGATTCTTTTTGTTTATCCGTCATGATCATGGTACGACGTTCAGGTCCCATATTGATCTTATCTTTGGCTTTTTCAAACTCAAGCATCGATACAGTACGTTTATTGCTACGTGCAGCAAATAATGCCGCTTCATTAACCAAGTTCGCTAAATCCGCACCCGAATAACCTGGTGTACCACGAGCAAGTGTCATTGCATCAACATCATCAGCCACAGGGACTTTACGCATGTGAACTTTTAAAATTTGCTCACGACCTTTCACATCCGGTAAACCTACAACAACTTGACGGTCAAAACGGCCTGGACGAGTTAATGCTGGATCAAGTACATCTGGACGGTTAGTTGCAGCAATAACGATTACGCCTTCGTTACCACCGAAACCATCCATTTCAACTAACATTTGGTTAAGGGTTTGTTCACGCTCATCATGTCCACCACCTAAACCGGCACCACGTTGGCGACCTACCGCATCAATTTCATCAATAAAGATTAAGCATGGTGCATTTTTCTTCGCTTGCTCGAACATATCACGTACACGAGAAGCACCAACACCCACAAACATCTCTACAAAGTCAGAACCTGAAATGGTAAAGAAAGGCACTTTTGCTTCACCCGCAATAGCTTTTGCTAATAAGGTTTTACCTGTACCTGGAGGACCTACCATTAAAATCCCTTTTGGAATTTTACCACCAAGGTTTTGGAATTTTTTCGGTTCACGCAAGAAATCAACTACTTCACCGACTTCTTCTTTTGCTTCATCGCAACCTGCAACATCCGCAAAAGTCACTTTGATTTGATCTTGGTTCAGCATTTTAGCGCGGCTTTTACCAAAACTCATGGCCTTGCCACCGCCACCTTGCATTTGACGCATGAAGAAAATCCATACCCCGACAAGGAATAACATTGGGAACCACGAAATTAAAATTTGTGATAATAAACTGCGTTTTTCAAAAGGCGTACCTTCGATTTTAACTTTTTTATTTAGTAAGTCATCTAAGAGTTTTTTATCTTCCAACGGTGGCATGACGGTCATATATTTAGAACCATCATTTTTGGTCACAGTGATTTCATTCGCATCAAAACGCGCTTCTTTCACTTGACTGTTACTCACATCATACACAAAGGTAGTGTAATCTGTTGAGTCACTCACGCCATTGGAATTAAAACTTTGGTAAGCTGTCATCATGACAATTGCTACCACAACCCATAGAACTAGATTTTTGACCATATCGTTCAAGGTTTAACCTGCCTTTCTTAAGTTAATTAAAATTAAACGAGATACTATCTCATCCCCGACACAATGAAAAGCTATCAAAGCAATTATCTATTCGCCTTTATAACCGCTTGCTACAATATAAACTTCGCGAGAACGCCCACGAGAGGCTTCTGGCTTACGCACTTTTACGACACTAAAGAGTGAACGAATTTCGCGCAGATACTCGTCAAAACCTTCTCCTTGGAATACTTTGACCACAAAACTGCCTTTTTTCGCCAAAACTTGCTTACACATATCTAAAGCCAGTTCAACTAAATACATTGCACGAGGAATATCAACAGATGGCATGCCGCTAAAATTTGGCGCCATATCAGACATCACTACATCAACTTTTGCTTCACCAACTCGTTCTAATAATGCATTCAGCACATTTTCGTCACGAAAATCGCCTTGCAAGAAATCCACGCCGACAATTGGGTTCATATCCAAAATATCACAAGCAATCACTCGACCTTTTCCACCAATTTGGCTCACAACATACTGTGACCAACCACCTGGTGCGGCACCGAGATCCACCACTGTCATTCCCGGTTTAAACAATTTATCCGTTTGTTGAATTTCATCTAACTTAAAGTAAGCTCGTGAGCGTAATTTTTGTTTATGTGCTTTCTGAACAAACGGATCTTTAAAATGTTCGTTTAGCCAACGAGAAGAACTCGCCGAACGTTTTTTCTTTCCCATAATCTCTTTCTTTTGTACTATTTTTTGTAGTAGTTTCGTCTATATTTGGGTACAATCTGCCAAATTCAAGGCTAGACTTACCAAAAAGTGCTGAAAAACCACGTTTTTTCTGACCGCTCTTTTCGGTCTTTTTTTGACTCATATTCATCTATTTAAAGGATTCCTTATGACAATATTATCAACAAAACAAAAACAATTTTTAAAAGGACTCGCTCATCACCTTAGCCCTGTCGTCATGCTTGGCGGTAACGGCTTAACCGAAGGTGTATTAGCCGAAATCGATAATGCTTTAAATCATCACGAACTCATCAAAGTAAAAATTGCTGGCGCAGATCGCGAAACCAAGCAATTAATTATTGATGCGATTGTTCGTGAAACCAAATCATCTAACGTTCAAACCATCGGACATATTTTGGTGCTTTATCGACCAAGCGAGGAAGGTAAAATCCAGCTGCCTCGTAAATAATTGTTATCCCCTCAATTTGAGGGGATGTTTTTTTAGATGTAATTTACTTCAATAATCTCGAACTCAACCGTTCCACCTGGTGTGGTAATATTTACGGTATCATCCAACTCTTTCCCTACCAAGCCACGAGCAATCGGTGAATTCACAGAAATCAAACCTGATTTAATATCTGCCTCATCATCACCCACAATTTGGTAAGTGACTTCTTCATCGGTATCGGTATTCACTAATACAACTGTCGCACCAAAAATAACTTTTCCGTTATTTGGTAATTTAGTGACATCGATAACCTGACAATTTGCAAGTTTGCTTTCAATTTCTTGAATACGCCCTTCGCAAAAACCTTGTTGTTCACGCGCAGCGTGATATTCTGCATTTTCTTTTAAGTCACCATGCTCACGTGCTTCAGCAATCGCCTTGATAATTTCAGGGCGACGCTCATTCTTTAAGAAATCTAATTCTTGACGTAATAGCTCCGCACCGCGCACGGTCATTGGAATTTGTTTCATTCTTTTTCCTTGAAATTTGGTAAAAACAAAACCACGACAACGTCTTGCAACCTTGCCGCAGTCAATGAAAAATAAAAAATGATTTACTCTATTGAGTTCGGAGCTTATTATTATTCGTCTTGAGAAAAATAGCAACCATAACAGAACTAAAAATGACTAAAAAATCTTCTATTTCGACCGCACTTAAAGCGGCATTTATCACACTCGGCTTTTCTTTTTCCTCTATGGCTGAAGTTAATGTGGCTTCTATTACCCAATACCTACCTGAAGGTGCTTCTGCCAGTATCATTGCCAAAAACCT
>CAKQTN010000149.1:0-3556 GCA_934276625.1 uncultured Haemophilus sp. | reverse complement strand
AGGTTACATTAATAATGAAGGTTGGGAGCAATCTTGCCGTTATGCAAATGCGTGTGGTGCATTGGTTGTGTCTCGCCACGGTTGTGCTCCGGCAATGCCAACAAAAGCCGAGTTAGATAATTACTTAGCTCGCGCAGAATCAGTACCTCGTCCAGATCTAGATCCACAACTGAATCATTTACATCGAGTCACGACCCGAAAAGCAAAATGGGATAATTTATGTATCTTTGCTTTTGATCATCGCAAACAGTTAGTTGATCTCGCTGAGAAATGTGGTGCAGATGTCAAACGAATTCCTAAATTGAAACAGCTTCTCTTACAAGCTGCAGAAAGAACAGCACAGGAAGAGGGAATTTATGATGGACAAGCAGGAATTCTTGCCGATACTACTTTTGGTCAAGCTGCATTAAATGAAATTACCGGTAAACATTGGTGGATTGGACGTCCAATTGAACTTCCGGCTTCTCGCCCATTACGTTTGGAATATGGTGATTTAGGTAGTCAATTAGCAACCTGGCCACAAGAACATGTGGTGAAATGTTTGGTCTTTTACCATCCGAAAGACAGTATTGAAATGAAAACAGAGCAAGATGCAACATTAAAACAAGTGTATCAAGCTTGCTGTCGAACAGGACATGAATTGCTATTAGAAGTGATTTTACCTTCAGATATGGAGCAAAATGAAGAATACTATGCTGAAATTATTACGCATTTCTATCATTTGGGCATTAAACCAGATTGGTGGAAATTACCAGGTGTTTCAGCAAAAGCTTGGGCACATATTAGCGAAGTCATTCAAGCAAATGATCCATATTGCCGTGGAATCTTGATTTTAGGTTTGGATGCACCGGAAGATAAGTTTAAAGCAGTATTTGATGCATCAGCCAATGCACCTTTAGTCAAAGGTTTTGCTGTAGGACGAACAATTTTCGGGCAACCATCAGGAGATTGGTTAAGTGGAAAATTAACAGATGATGGGCTTGTTGCTGAAGTGAGTGAAAGATACAGAAGACTCATTAAGCTTTGGAAATCTCGTCAATAATTGTAAATGTAAAATGCCCCATATTGGGGCATTTTTATTATTTGGTGTTTTTATCTTTTTCTTTTTCTAAACCTAATACAATAGCAAGTGTTTGTACTAAGGTCATTGTTGAGCACTGAGAACGGAAGCCAAGTACTTGTGCTTCTTTGATAACAAATGCAATATCACTAAATGCAAGTAATGGACTAATTTGGCTATCTGTAATAGAAATTTGTTTAACCCCTTTTTTAGCACAAACCTTACTAATATTAACCGTTTCAGCTGCATAAGGTGAAAAACTAATGGCGACAACAACATCTCCTTCTTTGACTTGATTAAGCTGCTCATCAAACATTCCACCTAATCCATTAATTAAAAAAGAACGACAATCTAAGTGTTGTAAGGCATAGTTTAAATAGCAGGCAGCACTAAAAGAACGCTTTAATCCAATGATAAAAATATTATTGGCTTCTTTGAGGATTTTGGCTGCTTCATTAATTTGTTCATTTGTAGTTTGTTCAGCTAACTGATGTAATGCTTGGCTATTAGCCTGTGAGAAAATAGTCAAAATATCTTCTGGTGATTCTTCACCTTCTGATTTAGCAATTTTATGTGAAAGTTGAAGTCTTTCCGTGTAATTAGTGGTCTTTTCCATAAGATTTTCACGGAAGATTTGTTTCATTTCGTTAAAACCGGAAAAACCGAATTCAGAAGCAAAACGAATAAGCGTTGAAGGGGGAACATCAGCTTTTTCTGCAATAACGGCAACGGTATCAAAAACAATACTGTCGCTATTATCTAAGATATATTTTGCAACTTGTTTAAGTCTTTTACTTAAACTATCGTAACGAGTTTGTATTTCTGTTTGTAAATTGGTTAATTGAGATTTTTCTTTCATATAAAGTTATTTTTAGAATAAATGTTCTCAGATCGTATAGAGATGAACGAAAAATTCAAGAAAAAAGTGCGGTCATTTTTGACCGCACTCTTACTTATCAATTTAGTATTTTTAAATTACAAACCTAATACAGCAAATAATACCCAAACAGTGTAAATGGTTGCTAGACCGTAGAAGATAAATCCGCCTGCAGGCACGTGAATTTTAAGATCGTGCATCGCGTGATGGATACGGTGTAAACCACACCACATTGGGAAAATTGTTAAAACTAAGATAACTAATTTTCCGATCCAAGAATAAGCGAATGTAATTAGGTTATGCGGATCAATTAATCCAAATGGTAACAATAAACCAAGGATTAAGATTACCACAGGGAAGAAAATCGCACTGACAGTCCCGCCAGCACCAAACATCAACCATACTGGTGGTTCACCAGAGCGTTTTGGATTTTGTTCGACCATTTTTTCTCTCCCTACATATAAACTAAAATTAATGCGATAACACTAATCACAGCTGTAACTGCCCAAAGTGCATTTCTTAACACGTGATGTGGTAAACGTTCATTTTTAACAATGATGTTCATCACTTTTGGTGTCATCACGAAATAAGTTGCAGTGTGATATAAAGTCGCAATTAATGTAATGATATTTAAGATCACTACAATTGGATTTCTTAAGAAGCTAATGAAATCAATAATGCCTAGACCTGGTACAGGATTGCTTGCAAGGCAAAGTACACCGTAAAGCAATACGATACAGAACCATACAGCAAAGATAGAAGTTGCTTCACGTACCATATACGCTTTGTAGAAATCCAATTTTTGCCACCAAGTAGCCGTCATTGGGCGAACATATTTTTTGCGTTTACTTACTGTTACTGACATATTCTTCCCCTTAGCCTTTTGGTTTTAGCATTGAGATAACATAATCTTTGGCACTTTCCACTTTGCCTTGGTTGATTGCAGAAGCTGGATCCACGTGTTTTGGACACACTTCAGAACAATAACCAACGAAAGTACAGCTCCAAACACCATTTTTACCATTTAATAATGGCATACGTTGTGCTTTACCATGGTCACGGTTATCAAGATTGTAACGGTGCGCCATCGTAATCGCTGCAGGGCCAATAAATTCAGGGTTTAAACCAAATTGCGGACAAGCGGCATAGCATAAACCACAGTTGATACACATTGAGAATTGACGATATTTTTCAAGCTGTGCCGGGGTTTGTTTAGTACGGCTTACTTGCAATTCTTTCGATGGATGTGGTTTACCATCTAATGCTGGCGCTTCGTTGCCAATAATATAAGGTTTAATTGCCTCTAAACTTTCGATGAAGTGGCTTAAATCAACCACTAAGTCGCGTTCAATAGGGAAGTTTGCCAATGGTTCAATACGCATGTGGCCGCTGTAATCACGTAAGAACGTTTTACAAGCCAATTTTGGTTTGTTATTCACCATCATCCCACAAGAACCGCAGATCGCCATACGGCAGGACCAGCGATAAGAAAGAGACGGTTCAAGTTTATCTTTAATGTAACCTAACGCATCTAAAAGAGAGGTTTGGTTATCATAAGGTACTTGATAAGAGCTTAAATGTGGCTCTTGATCATTTTCTGGGTTGTAGCGTAATACTTC
>CAKQTN010000148.1:0-3558 GCA_934276625.1 uncultured Haemophilus sp. | reverse complement strand
ATGCCAGAACCTTCACGCATTGCAGGTGTAATACCGACTAATTTATCGTCTTGTTCTGCCATTTCACATAACCAATCGCCAAAGATTTTTGAATAGGTTGGTTTGGCATTTGATTTAGGCAATTGACCACTTGTTGGGTCAAATTTTGGTACGCCATGGAAACCAATTGGGTCTTTTTCTGCAGGCTCGTAACCTTTTCCTTTTTTAGTTTTGATGTGTAAGAATTGCGGCCCTTTGAGATCGCGCATATTGCTTAAGGTGGCAATTAATTCATCAATATTATGCCCATCAATAGGTCCAATATAGTTAAAACCGAGTTCTTCAAAGAGCGTACTTTCTGGAGAGAACATCACGCCTTTCATATGCTCTTCGGTTTTCTTCATAAAGTTTTTAACAGTCGGTACTTTATCTAAGATTTTTTTACTGCCGTCACGAACCGTTGAATACAATGAACCAGAGAAAATACGGGCAAGGTGATTATTCAATGCCCCCACATTTTCAGAAATGGACATTTCATTGTCATTTAAAATGACCAACATATCAGTATGTAAAGAACCTGCATGGTTTAAGGCTTCAAATGCCATCCCCGCAGTAATTGCACCATCACCAATTACACAAACGGTTTTACGACCCGCATTTTCACGTTCTGCCGCAACAGCAATACCTAGTCCTGCACTGATTGAAGTGGAAGAGTGTCCAACACTTAATACATCAAACTCACTTTCTTCACGCCAAGGGAAAGGATGAATACCGCCTTTTTGGCGAATGGTGGACATTTGATCACGACGCCCCGTCAAAATTTTGTGTGGGTAAGCTTGATGGCCCACATCCCAAATTAATTGATCAAAAGGGGTTTTAAAAATGTAGTGTAATGCAACAGTCAATTCAACGGTACCAAGACCAGATGCTAAATGACCACTGGTTTGACTAACGGATTCCAACAGATAACTCCGTAACTCCTGACAAAGTTGCGGAAGCTGATCTTTATTCAAAAGACGCAAATCTTCCGGCGAATTAATTAAGGATAAAAGAGGGTAGTTGTTCATATATTCGTTAGTCCTAAAATGTGAAAAAAGTGACCGCACTTTGAGAAATCAAAATAAATGCTGTCACCATTAACTTTTACGATTGACAATAAATTCGGCTAATGCACGCAATGCAGTGGTATCAAAAGGCAAATTGTCTAATTCATGTAAGGCGGTTTGATAGAGTTCTTGGGCTTTTTGTTTCGCGCCCTCTAATCCTAACAGCTTTGGATAAGTGCTTTTATCTAAATCTAAATCAGATCCCACCGGTTTACCGATTTCGGCACTGTCACCTTCAATATCTAAAATGTCATCTTGTACTTGGAAAGCTAAACCAATAGCTTGTGAATAACGTTCTAGTTGTTGCTCTAATTCTTTGTTTTCAAAGTGAGGCGAACAGATAAAACCCATTTTTAGTGCGGCCGTTAGCAATGCACCAGTTTTATTACGATGAATAAGCTCTAATTCGTCTAAATTAACTTGTTTATGCTCAGAAATTAAATCTAAACTTTGCCCTAAACACATGCCTTGTACGCCAGATGCTTGAGCTAAGACTTTCACTAGTTGCAACTTTTGTTCTGCAGAAAGAGAAGGGGCTTGTGTAAGAATTTCAAAGGCAAAAGCTTGTAATGCATCGCCAGCTAAAATGGCCGTGGCTTCATCAAAAGCGATATGACAAGTTGGTTGACCACGACGAAGTTCATCGTTGTCCATGGCAGGCAAATCATCATGGATTAAAGAATAAGCATGAATAGCTTCAATGGCTGCTGCCGCGTAATCTAAAGCTGTTGTTTCTGCACCCAGCATTTTACCCGTTGCATAGACAAGGAAAGGGCGAACACGTTTTCCGCCTAGCAATAAACCATATTTCATGGCATCACGCAAAGGGGCATTATAAGAGTCAATTTCTTCAAATTGATTGGCTAAAAACTGATTAATGCGATCTTGAACTTGTTTGAGTTCAGTGCCGAATTGATAACTCATGGATTACTCGTCCCCTTGATAATCACTTAATGGGGCGGTTTCGCTTTTTTGTAATAAAATTTGAATACGTTGTTCAGCTTGTTGCAAGCGCTCTTGACCAAGTTGAGCCAATTTAATGCCGTTCTCAAATTCTTTCAGCGTATCTTCCAATGGTAATTCACCGCTTTCAAGTTTTGTCACAATTGTTTCTAATTGTGCAAGTGTTGTTTCAAAATCAGGTTCAGCATTTGCTGGTTTACGCGCCATTAAATTATCCTTTTCAGATGAATAAATTGCTCCGTATTGTACTTGATTTTTATAGGGATGTTAAAAACTTATTTCAAAGTGCGGTCAGTTTTTCGTGAGAATTTGAACTTTGTGGGATCTGGAATTTAGCGTACAATACGGCCATTTTTTATTATTCACAGATTATTATGAAATTTATCGTTAAACTTTTTCCTGAAATTATGATTAAAAGCGAAACCGTGCGTAAGCGTTTCGCGAAAATTTTGACCTCAAATATCCGTAATATTTTACAGAAATATGATGAAGAAACAGCGGTTGTTCGTCATTGGGATTACATCGAAGTGCGGTCAAAAAATGAAGCAAACCGTGAAGAATTAATTGCGCTTTTACAACGTATTCCAGGGATTCATCATTTTTTAGAAGTGGAAGAAAAACCGTTTACCGATTTACATCATATCTTTGAGTTGACGTTAGCAGATGTCGCTGAACAACTTGAAAACAAAACCTTTTGTGTACGTGTAAAACGCAAAGGGAAACATGATTTCAGTTCCATTGAAGCAGAACGTTATATCGGTGGTGGTTTAAATCAGCATATTGAAAGTGCAAAAGTACGCTTAAAAAATCCTGATGTGACCGTTCGTATTGATATTGAAGATGACAAGATGATGCTGGTTAAAGCTCGTCATGTTGGCTTAGGCGGTTATCCAATTGGGACACAAGAAGATGTGCTTTCATTGATTTCAGGTGGCTTTGACTCAGGCGTATCTAGTTATATGCTTATTCGCCGTGGTTCACGTGTGCATTATTGTTTCTTCAATTTAGGTGGGGCAGCCCATGAAATTGGCGTGAAACAAATGGCTTACCATATTTGGAATCGCTATAGCTCATCCCATAAAGTTCGCTTTATTGCCATTCCTTTTGAAGGCGTAGTGGGCGAGATTTTAGAGAAAGTCGATAACGGCCAAATGGGCGTCATATTAAAACGAATGATGGTACGAGCTGCAAGTAAAGTTGCACAACGTTTTGATATTCAAGCCATTGTTACCGGCGAAGCACTCGGACAAGTTTCAAGCCAAACTTTAACCAATTTACGTTTAATTGATGAAGCTGCAGATGCATTAGTATTACGTCCACTTATTACCCATGATAAAGAACAAATTATCACGATGGCGAAAGAGATAGGTACCGATGATATTGCCAAATCGATGCCAGAATTCTGTGGGGTGATTTCTAAAAATCCAACAATCAAAGCGGTACGTGAAAAAATTCTTGAAGAAGAAAATCACTTTGATTTTGGCGTGTTGGAAAGTGCGGTTGAAAATGC
>CAKQTN010000147.1:0-3638 GCA_934276625.1 uncultured Haemophilus sp. | reverse complement strand
GCAGGTTTTCAAATTGAACAAATGGCTGAACCAATGTTAGCCGAGCAGCCACAATGGCATGATGAATTTAAAGATTTGCGGCATCGTCCCCCTTTATTGTTTATTAAAGCAAGAAAAGTGATGAATTTAACAAAATAAACTGGTTTTTGATCGCACTTTATGGTATAAATCGCACCGCTGTTTTTGGGTTTCAAAAGCAGCGTTTTTAATTATTAACAACACACACATATCATTAAGGCTTAATCGGGGTGCCAAACGGTCGATTAGCTGATATGTGGAGGCTCAACCCCAACAAAAGGAAAATATTATGGCACAAGTTTCAATGCGCGACATGATCAACGCGGGCGTACACTTCGGACACCAAACTCGTTACTGGAATCCACAAATGAAACCTTTCATTTTTGGTGCTCGTAACGGTGTTCATATCATCAACTTAGAAAAAACTTTACCTTTATTCAACGAAGCTTTAGCGGAATTAACCCGTATTGCTAGCAACAACGGTAAAGTATTATTCGTTGGTACTAAACGCGCGGCTCAAGAAGCAGTACAAGCTGCAGCATTAGACTGTCAACAATATTACGTAAACCACCGTTGGTTAGGTGGTATGTTGACTAACTGGAAAACCGTTCGTCAATCAATTAAACGTTTAAAAGATTTAGAAACTCAATCTCAAGACGGTACTTTTGACAAATTAACCAAAAAAGAAGCGTTAATGCGTACCCGTGAGATGGAAAAACTTGAATTAAGCCTTGGCGGTATCAAAGATATGGGCGGCTTACCAGATGCGTTATTCGTTATCGGTGCAGACCACGAACATATCGCGGTTAAAGAAGCAAACAACCTAGGTATTCCTGTATTTGCTATCGTTGATACTAACTCAACTCCAGCAGGCGTAGATTTCGTTATCCCAGGTAACGATGATGCGACTCGTGCTATCCAACTTTACGTTTCTGCAGCTGCAGCAGCGGTTAAAGAAGGTCGTGGTAACGAAGCTCAAGTTGCTGAAGAATTAGCAGCTGACGCAGAATAATTTAAGTTTTGCAGTAAGGCGAAGCCCTTAATAATCAAACGATTAATTGGCATAGGGGCTAAAATTTAGCCCCTATATTTTTATCTAAAAGTGCGGTCAAAATAAATCGCATTTTCGACAGAGGATTTTTAAAATGGCTGAAATCACAGCATCATTAGTAAAAGAACTTCGTGAACGTACCGGTGCCGGTATGATGGAATGTAAAAAAGCATTAGTTGAAGCAAACGGTGATATCGAGTTAGCAATCGACAACATGCGTAAATCTGGTCAAGCTAAAGCAGCTAAAAAAGCAGGCCGTGTTGCAGCTGAAGGTGTTATCCTTGCTCGTGTAGAAAATGGTTTCGGTGTATTAGTTGAAATGAACTGTGAAACTGACTTCGTAGCAAAAGATGCTGGCTTCTTAGGTTTAGCAAACGAAGTAGCTGATTTCGCAGCAGCACACAAAGGTACCACTATCGAAGCGTTACAAGCACAATTTGAAGAAAAACGTGCTGCATTAGTGGCTAAAATCGGTGAGAACATGAACATCCGTCGTGTTGCTTACTTAGAGGGTCAAGTGATTGCTCAATACTTACACGGTGCGAAAATCGGTGTGTTAGTTGCGGGTGAAGGTTCAGCTGATGAACTTAAAAAAGTGGCAATGCACGTAGCGGCATCTAAACCAGAATTCGTGAACCCAGAAGATGTACCTGCAGAAGTAGTTGAACACGAGCGTCAAATCCAAATTGATATTGCAGTTAACTCTGGCAAACCAAAAGAAATCGCAGAAAAAATGGTTGAAGGCCGTATGAAGAAATTCACTGGTGAAGTTTCATTAACAGGTCAACCATTCGTCATGGATCCTTCAGTATCTGTAGGCGACTTCTTAAAATCAGTAAATACTTCAGTATCTAACTTCATCCGTTTAGAAGTAGGTGAAGGTATTGAGAAAAAAGAAGAAGATTTCGCAGCTGAAGTTGCAAAAATCACTGGCGGTAACGCTTAATTTTCTCCATTGAGATATAAAAAAAGCCGATATTCAATATCGGCTTTTTTGTTGTCTTAAATTTGAGATGTTTTATTTCTTTGGACGAATATCGATTGCAGGGTCTGCATCTTTACGATATTTTTCCTCAATCAGTTTTTTCAATCCATAGTCATCCTTGTCAGCTTGTTCAGAGAATAAATCTTCTTCTAATGTCAGCTTCGGATTTTTAATGCCTATCCAATTAGCAATACCTTCTAAGAAATTCAAACCAGATTTAAAGGCTTTGTATTCTTTACGTGCCGTATCATCAGATGAAATCTTAAAGAGCGGAATATTATGATGTAATTGGCTGTGACAGTTTTGGTTAAACAAGGTTACGCCATATTTATCATCTTCCTGATGACATAAACCATGATCTGAAAAATAAATCATCGAGAAAGTGCGGTGTGTTTTTTGCTCGTTTTCTTTGAGGGTTTCATACACTTTCTTAATAAAATCATCGGTTTTCTTAATGGATGTAATATAGCAATTTAAGTATTCGTTCTTTTTCTCAATGTCATTGTCATTGAAAATTTTCGGGTAATCTTCAACGCGATCGCAAGCAAGCGGATGCGAACCGTAAATGTGTAATACAATAAAGCGTTTACCTTGCGTTGGATCTTCTAAAACTTGGGCAAATTTAGGGATTAAATCAAAATCGCTGTAGTTTGTAGAATTAAAGCTCCCGCCTTTTTTCAAGAAAATGGTTTCATCAGATTTTGAGGCTAGAGAGGCCACTGGTGTGTCATATTCACCTAAGAAACCTTGATTAGACAGCCAGTAGGTTTTCAGACCTGCAGACTTAATGAGATCCACTAAGCTTAAATCATAGTTTGGTTCCCATTTTTCTTTATCAGGTAACGTTAACATTAAGCGCAATGAGGCGACAGTGTTTGTTCCGGCAGATGTCATACCATCAATCAGTGTACCATTTGCAGATGACATAAATGGTGTGTCATTGACGGGGTATCCATATGCATGCAAGTAATCTTTTCTCGCACTTTCACCCAAAATAATCACATAATCTTGGTATTTAGAATTTTCTAATGTGGATTGTCCCCAGCTGCTTTCCTGTGACATTTTTTTCAATTTTTGCCATTCATTAACGATTTGTACACTCGAATCTATCGTTTCTTTTAATGGCGCAGCAATGGGTAAGTTGTAACCAATCAACAGGGTAGCGAGGGCAATGAATGTTTTATTGCGATAAAATTTCACCCCAAACTTGACCGCACTTTTGTAATGTAAAAAGACTAAAACTGGAATAGCTAATGCTGCTAAATAGCTGCTCACAGGGATTTGCATGAGAAACTCTTTGGTCTCTAACATATCTGTCGCGAGAACCGATGCAATATATTGGTAGCTTGGCGCACCAAAATTTAAGCCTGTCGGCGTATAAATTGCGTGTAAGCAAACTAAGGGTAATAAAATAAAATAGAAAGATTTTCGGCTACTACTTAATAAAATAATGAAAATAGCCGTGAGTAAAATCAGACTAATAGATGGCTCAGGAAACATCCCTGAACCTCGTAAAATCAAATAACCGGCAGCAATGGCACAAGCCAAAGAAAAAAGTGCGGTTAAAATTTGTGAGGTTTTTGA
>CAKQTN010000146.1:0-3649 GCA_934276625.1 uncultured Haemophilus sp. | reverse complement strand
TTTTACAAACCTTAAGACAAAAGTCAGACAGCCGACAACTTTCTCCAGAATTGGCTAATTCTGTGTTGCCGATAAATCAGCATGTGCAGGCGTTGTTAAATGGGCGACTTCGAGCGTTGGATTTGCGTTGGGATTTTTCTCAACATACTTTGTTCCATTTGTCGTTACAAGGCTATTTTGTCGATTTACAGCAATTTTTGATCGCACTTTTAAGCGATGTTCCTACACTTTCGTTAACGCAATTAAACATTGAAAAATTAGATGAAGAGGAAAATGCTTCTATTACATGTGAGTTAATTTTCCAATTAAATAAGGATAAATAATGAAAAAGCTCTTCTTAATCTTGATAGCGTTTTTTTCTGTATCGTCATTTTCGCAAGATCCTTTTGATCGTAAACAAAGAGAACAAACCGAATATCCAAAAGAGGGGCTCACCCTACCGCCAGTGTCGGCTTGCGTATATTCGGAGCCGAGACTGGCGGAGGAACGCCCATTGGCTCAGCTACATATTGTAGGTGTCTTGCAATACGGTAAACAGGCAGAAGTGTTATTTAATGATGATGGGCATATTTTGTTGGTTCAAGTCGGGCAGAGAATTGGAAAGGAAGGCTATTTAATCGAAAAAGTGAGTAAAAACAGCTTGACGCTTCAAGGTTATAAAGCAGGACAATGTGAACAAACGACATCAATCATCATGAGATTTTAAAATGATAAAGCAGAAAATAAAAACAAAGTGCAGTCAGTTTTTAATGTGTTTTTTGATCCTATGGACAACTTACTCTGCGGCTGAAAATCGCGTATTTTCACTTCGCTTAAAACAGGCGCCAATGGTGGCGACACTCCAACAACTGGCTATTGAGCAAAACGCTAATTTAATGATTGATGATGAGCTAGAAGGAACACTTTCATTGCAATTAGATAACGTAGATTTTGATCGTTTATTGCGTTCTGTGGCAAAAATCAAAGGGCTCTCTTTTTATCAAGAAAATGATATTTATTATTTGGGTAAGCCTTCTCAACATGAACAATATGCAGAGAAAATGACAGAACCTATGGCAATTAGCGGAGAAAGTTTATCTAGTGAAACGCCACTTGTGAGTACAACGGTTAAACTGCATTTTGCCAAGGCCTCTGATGTGATGAAATCTTTAACAACAGGGAGCGGTTCTTTGCTTTCACCTAGCGGCACAATTACATTTGATGATCGAAGCAATGTATTACTGATTCAGGATGATGCACGTTCTGTCAAAAATATCAAAAAGTTAATCGCAGAGTTGGATAAACCCATTGAGCAAATCGTGATTGAGGCACGTATTGTGACGATTACTGATGAAAGCCTAAAAGAATTAGGTGTGCGTTGGGGCATTTTTAATCCTACTGAGGCAGCCCATCGAGTGGGTGGCAGTTTAGATGCGAATGGGTTTAGCAATATCAGTAATAATTTAAATGTGAATTTTGCGACAACGGTCACGCCAGCTGGCTCATTAGCTCTTCAAGTAGCTAAAATTAATGGTCGATTATTAGACCTAGAATTGACCGCACTTGAACGTGAAAATAACGTAGAAATTATTGCAAGCCCTCGCTTACTTACTACCAACAAGAAAAGCGCAAGCATCAAACAAGGGACAGAAATTCCTTATGTGGTGACAAATGGGAAAAATGACACTCAATCAGTGGAATTTCGAGAAGCGGTGTTGGGATTAGAAGTGACACCACATATTTCGAAGGATAATAATATTTTATTGGATTTATTAGTGAGTCAAAATTCTCCAGGGAATCGAGTGGCTTATGGGCAAAATGAAGTGGTATCCATTGATAAACAAGAAATTAATACGCAAGTGTTTGCCAAAGATGGCGAAACAATTGTATTAGGTGGTGTATTTCACGATACGATCACGAAAGGTGTCGATAAAGTACCATTATTGGGCGATATTCCAGGTATTAAGCGCTTATTTAGTAAGGAAAGTGAACGTCATCAAAAACGCGAACTCGTCATTTTTGTGACACCTCATATTTTAAAACAAGGTGAAAGAATGGAAATGGCTAAGAAAGAAAAGCATTTTAAGCAAGTTGAAAAAGTGAAAAAATAAAGTGCGGTCAATTTCTTTTATGTTTTCCCATTTTTTTCAGTTTAGCTGTGTGCATTGCAAGCGATCTATTCATCTTGGGCGAAATGGATTGTGCAGTCGATGTCAGAAGCAGATTAAAACTTTCCCTTATTGTGGGCGATGTGGTTCACCCTTGCAGCATTATGCAATGGGCTGTGGACATTGTTTGAAAAATGAACCTGCTTGGGATCGCATTGTGATCATTGGGCATTACCTCGAACCGCTTTCTTCACTTATTCATCGTTTTAAATTCCAAAAACAGTTTTGGTTAGATCGGAGTTTATCGCGTTTACTTTATCTTGCGGTGCTAGAGGCGAGACGAACGCATGGGCTCTCTCTGCCACAGGCGATTATTCCAGTACCGTTATATCATTTTCGACAGTGGCAACGGGGCTACAACCAAGCTGATTTATTAGCGAATTGGCTGAGCCGTTGGTGTGATGTACCTAACAGTCATCATGTGGTGAAACGGATTAAACATACCCACACTCAGCGAGGTTTAACGGCGAAAGATCGACGACAAAACCTTAGAAATGCTTTTGCAGTGAATACCAAAAAGCCTTTTCCTTATGAACGTGTAGCGTTGGTGGATGATGTGATTACAACCGGCTCAACGTTGGCAGAGATAGCCAAACAACTTCGAAAATTAGGTGTAAAAGAAATTCAAGTATGGGGCTTAGCTCGAGCCTAAAATCTATAAAGATAGGATTTGCCTATATCTATAAAAATAGGAATAAATGTAGAAAAAATTGCCGTATAGGAGTATCATTTCCGATATATTACATCAAGTATTAGGACTTTATTTATGGAACAAATTTTTATTTCAGAGGCTGCACAAGCGCATTTTCGGAAACTTTTAGATACACAAGAAGAAGGCACCAATATTCGTATTTTTGTTGTGAATCCTGGTACGCCGGGAGCAGAATGTGGCGTGTCTTATTGCCCGCTAAATTCAGTTGAAGCGACTGATACTGAAATGAAGTACGATACGTTTTCTGCATTTGTAGATGAAATCAGCTTACCGTTTTTAGAAGATGCGGAAATTGATTATGTAACCGAAGAGCTTGGTGCTCAACTGACTTTAAAAGCACCTAACGCCAAAATGCGTAAAGTTGCAGATGATGCGCCTTTAATTGAGCGCGTAGAGTATGTGATCCAAACACAAATTAACCCACAATTAGCCAGCCATGGCGGTAAAATCACGCTAATTGAAATTACCGATGATGGTTATGCGGTTCTACAATTCGGTGGTGGCTGTAACGGTTGTTCAATGGTTGATGTCACCTTAAAAGACGGGGTAGAGAAACAGTTAGTTTCGCTCTTCCCGAATGAATTAAAAGGTGCAAGAGACGTAACAGAACACCAACGTGGTGAACATTCTTATTATTAAGAATCGAAGACGAAAAAGGGCGAATCATTCGCCCTTTTATTTTTTAAGCAGCAGATAATTTCTGTAACAACCGATCCATCGCTCGATATCCTAGCGCTTCTGCTAAATGAGGTTGTTGTATTTCTTTTTCGCCATTTAAATCGGCAATTGT
>CAKQTN010000145.1:0-3654 GCA_934276625.1 uncultured Haemophilus sp. | reverse complement strand
ATAGCCCGATATTAAGTAGTAAAAGGAGACAACATGAGATTAATAGCGACCGTTTTAGCTGTTGGGCTATTAAGTGCTTGTACGCAGGGCTATTATGTAAAACATCGTAGCCCAATTTCAGTAAGCAAACACGTAAAGCGTTTAAATACGACGGTTTGTCATGATAAAGATGACTGGTATTTAGATGGTTATCGTGTAGGAAAAGATTTCCAAGCGCAAAGCCAATCTCAATTGAATAAACGAATTAATTATTGTGGCCGACGTGTACCTGAAGAGCTGAGAACCGCATGGTTTAATGGTTTTGATGCAGGCTCAAATGGCGTTCAGATTGATATAGAGGGGTATGATGAGGATGCTCTCTTAACCTATGATTATGACGATGATGATCGTTATAGCGAAGACGAAGAAGAATAAAAAAGTGCGGTTAATTTTAACCGCACTTTTTCTTTTTAAAGAATATCGAGTAATTCAACTTCAAACACTAGGGTTGAGAATGGTGGGATAGATGCGCCCGCACCACGTTCACCGTAAGCCAGTTCGTGTGGAATAGTGAGTTTCCATTTAGAACCAACAGGCATCATTTGTAATGCTTCAACCCAACCACGAATTACGCCATTTACTGGGAATTCAGCTGGTGCACCACGAGCAACAGAGCTGTCGAATACGGTACCATCTGGTAATGTACCTGTGTAGTGAACACGTACTTTATCAGTTGCAGATGGTTTGTTACCGTTACCTTCGGTTAAAATTTCGTATTGTAAACCGCTGTCAGTGACGTTTACGCCTGCTTTTTTCGCGTTTTCTTCTAAGAATTTTTTACCTTCTTCTTCAATCGCTTTGAATTGCGCTTGTTGTGCTTCAGCCGCTTGTTGTTGAAGTGCTTGAACAGAATGCATTAAATCATTAATTTCTAATGCAGGTTGATTACGGTTCAACGCATCGAAAATGCCTTTTGCTACCGCTTCAACAGAAATATCCATTTGGCTATCTGCTAATTGTTGACCGATTTGTAAACCGATACCGTAGCTGCCTTTTTCAGAAATACTTTCTAATTTTACTTGTTCAAAAATTTGAGCTGTCATGTTTTTTCCTTTGTTGTAAAACTATTTTTTCAATGCCAAGATTTCACCCATGCGAACAGGTTCATCAACACTTAAATGATCGGCAATTTGCACTTGACCGGCTTGGAATAAATTAATTACAGTAGAACCAAGTTGGAACCAACCCATTTCTTGACCCTTGCTTAATTTAACCGCACTTTCACCTTCATAAGTCCACTCTTTCACTTCGTTATGACGTGGCGGATTAATAACGCCAGCCCAAACAGTGCCGATACTCGCAGTGATTGTTGCGCCCACTAAGATTTGTACCATGGTGCCGAATTCAGTATCAAAGACACAAATTACACGCTCATTACGCGCAAAGAGGTTCGGCACATGTTTCGCTAAAAACGGATTGACGGAGAATAAATCACCCGGTACGTAAATCATTTTGCGAAGCGTACCATCACATGGCATATGCACACGGTGATAATCACGTGGTGATAAATAAGTGGTGATGAATTCCCCATTTTTAAAGGTCTCGGTTAAATCTTTATCTTCCGCTAATAAATCATTTAAGCTGAAGAAGTGACCTTTTGCTTGTAATAGGCGGTCATCTTCAATGTGTCCACATTCACTTACACGGCCATCCGCAGGGCAGCAAAGTGCGGTAGGATTTTGGTTAATTGGTCGTGCATTTTCTTTTAATGGACGGATAAAGAATTCATTAAAACTAGCGTAATCACTGAATTTTTCTTTTTCAGCAATGCTCATATCAATGTTGTATTTTTTTGCAAACGCTTTAATCACAAAATGTGTCACTGCGCCCCATTTTTGTTTAGCTAACCAACCTGCTGCTTGTGTCATATAAATTTGTGGCATCACATATTGAAATGCAACTTTTAGGCGTTGCCAATAAGAAATTGGGTTCATTGATTTCTCCGATAAGATTAAAAAGTTGGGCGATTATAACAACTTATTTCACTTGTGCAATGTTAGCCGATGTTTTTGCATAAGATGAAAGCAAGAAGCCGACATTTGTCGGCTTCTTTTTATGTTTATAAAATCATTTTGACTAATTTGTCTGCTTGAATCCGAGCAAATTTCTTCAACAGTTTTTGCACCGGTTCAGGATATTGCGTCAATTCTTCTAATTCAGAATAATCTTGCAATACTTTGGTATGTTGGCGGATATGTGATAATTCTTTTTCCGCTTGTGACAGAAGTTCTTGTTTTGGGTCGTGGATTAATAATCCATTTTCCGCATCTAAACGCCATGCACGAGGATTCAGGTTGTTCCCTGTTAAAAGAATATACTGATTGTCCACCCAAACACCTTTGAGGTGATAGGTGTTATCGCCATCTTTCCATAAACGTACCGTTAAATGGCCATTTTTAATGTAAGCATCAAATTTCTCGCAGAAACGACGAAGATTGCTTTCATATAAATAAGGTAATGCACCTGCCATTTTAAAAGGTTCCTCAGGTGGAATATAGAAATCGTTCGCGATTTTGTCTCCGACAATAATTTCTACGCTTTTACCTTGTTCTAACAAATGGGCAATTTTACTTCTTAGCGTGCGAGGGAAGTTGAAATAAGGCGTGCAAATCACCAATTTTTCCTGCACTTGTAAGAATAAATCTTCAATAACTTGGTTTAATTCATTGCCCGATGCACCTAAACCAAAAAGTGGTGAAATGGTTAAAACATCTGAAAAACCAACCGCACTTTCCAACTGATATTCAGCATGGGCAGATAAGTTTTTACGATAAGCTTTTATTGCACTACGAATTTCTTTGGTGCGAGGGCGATTAGCCACATCTAATGGATGTACCGCACTGAAATCCAATAAATAATCATTGATGAAATTCACCATAGAATCCGCAAGTGCAGCATTATGGATTTTTTGATAACGGTCGTAACGGTATTTATCTTGTTGTTGTAAATACACGTTATTGATACTTGCACCGCTATAAAGGACGGTATCATCAAAGACAAAGCCTTTAATATGTAACACACCGAAGACTTCGCGGGTATTAATTGGCACACCGAAGAACATATTGGGTTCATCGGGAAGTTGATAGGTTTGGCGTTGTTCACAATACCAATCAGCGTTAGTCGCAGATTTTTCTGCACCGAGTAAATTGCGTTGTCCGCGATGCCAATCTACTAAAATTTTCACATCTAATTCAGGATGATCTTGTTTTACGCGATAAATCTCATTGAGAATTTCTTGTCCCGCTTCATCTTTTTGCCAGTAAAGTGCGGTCACGTAAATGCGTTTTTTAGCTTGGCGAATTAATTCTATAATTTGTGCTTTGAATTCAAGCGGACTAAACAGAAACTCAACCTGTTCTGCCTGTAAAGGAAGAAAAGGTAAATTTTTTAAATTTTGTTCTGCGCGTTTAGCTTTATTGATCAACATAATCTATCTCTACACTAAAAATTAATGCTTTAGTTTACAATATTTCCTTTGAGGATTGATAGAAAAAAGGTTTTTTTTCGTTATAATGCTCACAAATTTTCGCATTTTTTGGCGAATTATTATCCAATTTTTCCTTCGAGAAGCAAATTATGAGCAATTCACGCAAACCATCATTCCAAACAAATTCC
>CAKQTN010000144.1:0-3689 GCA_934276625.1 uncultured Haemophilus sp. | reverse complement strand
TTAGAAAAATATGGTGCTCAACTCGGGAAAAAACGTTGGTATTTAATTAGTACCCTAGTCGATGAAAGTTTTTCCCTTAACTATATGGCGAAGATCCCCGATCATTTAGATAAAGGCTGGTATATGTTCTTTGTCAGTTTTTATCTCCATCTTTATTGGGTTGTAGGAGCCGGATTAGGTAATCTATTTGGTTCAATCATTCCTTTTGATTTAAAAGGGGTAGAGTTTGGTATGACTGCACTTTTCCTGGTGATTTTTGCTGAAAACTGGCTCAAAGAGAAGTCTCATGAAAGCTCATTATTAGGTTTAGGTGTGGCTTTTGCATCGCTATTAATTGTTGGGAAAGAGCATTTTTTAGTGCCAACACTCATTAGTATTTGGATTCTGTTAACCGTAAGACGACCTAAACTTTCATCTAAATTGGAGGCACTAAAATGACATTGATGGAGCAGATTATTACCATTGTGATTTGTATTGTGTGCGTGCAATTTACTCGATTATTGCCATTCTGGATCTTTCCCGCCAATCGCCCGATTCCAGACTATATTCGTTACCTTGGCAAAGTACTGCCTGCGGCGATGTTTGGGATGTTAGTGATGTATTGCTATAAAAATGTGGATGTGTTGAGTGGTTATCACGGCTTACCCGATTTCATTGCGGGTGCTTTGGTATTGGGGTTACATTTCTGGAAAAAGAACATGTTTCTTTCTATCTCGGCTGGCACAATTTTTTATATGTTTTTAGTGCAAAAAGTCTTTATCTAAGCGAATGTTGAGCGAAATAAAAATTTCTTGATATTGCAATCGGTTGCCTTTATTTCGCCTCTTTCCCTGAATTTCGAAATCTTTTATGATGCCGCCTCAATCATTGTTGACGGAGAGATTTATGGAATTTAATTTCATCGAATTATTAGGTTATTTGGCAACATTTTTTGTAGCTGCGTCTTTTTTATTTAAATCGATTGTTCACTTGAGAGTTGTTAATGCAATTGGAGCGGTACTTTTTGTCGTTTACAGTTTGATCATCAAATCTTATCCAGTTGCGCTTCTAAACGCATTCTTAGTTTTCGTTAACTTATATCAACTTTATCGTTTGAAAAAAGAGCAACCTGCATCAAAAGTGCTGAAATAATTGACCGCACTTTTCTTCTATTTACCCCCACATTTGATATAACGCAATCACCAGTGGCATAGTAAACATACAAAGCAGCGTCGTTATCCCATAAATGGCGCTGGCTTTTTGTGGATTATTGTTATAAATCACCGCCATTTGTGTCACTGTCGAAGCTGAAGGGCTAGTGGTAGCCAAAAAGCTAATCAACACAATAATCTCACCTTTTTCAACCCAATGCACAAAGCCAATGAGCTTTATTAATACCAACAATACAAGCGGAATAATCAACAAGCGCAATAGCGTAACTAAATAAATGCGCTTAGATGAAACAATGCTTTTTAACGGAATTGCGGCAATCAGCATACCTGCAACAAGCATGGCATTCGGACCAATAAACAAACCAATAGAAGAGAGCGTGCCATTGATAATATTTGGCAACTTAATTTGGAAAGCAAACAAAAATGCACCGACGAGAATTGACCAAATATTGATATTTTTGGCAATCGTCTTCAGAGATAAATTTCCTTTTCCTACAATAATCAAACGGCAATGTGTCCAAAATAGAAAGGTTTGAACCACAATAAAACAGCTTGCGTAAATGACCCATTCTTTACCAAATAGCGACATCACAATCGGAATAATCAAGTTGCCAGAATTAGAATAAATGGAAGTGGCATGCTCAATGGGATCAAGGTTTAATAGGCGCTTTAATAAACTGCCAATAATAATCAGAATACCCTGAAGAAATACGGCCATAAGTAGTGAAAGCTGCAAACCTTGCAGGATTTCAGGTGTGTAATCAATTTGAAATGCTTCAATCATCACTGATGGGCTGATGACATAAAGCCCAATAATGGAAAGCGGCTTGCTATCTTCTGATTTTAATAATTTTGATTTAACCAACCCATAGCCAATAAGCACAATGAGTGTCAGTTCAATAATTTTAGTACCGAGTAAAAAAGTGATATCCATAGTGAATCTTGATAAGAAAAGTTGTGGATATTAAACAATAGATAAAAGAAAAGGGCAAAATAATTTGCCCTTTAAATTGATTTAGGTTATTCCCACTCTATCGTTGCTGGTGGTTTTCCGCTAATGTCATATACGACGCGAGAAATGCCGTTCACTTCGTTGATGATGCGGTTAGATACTTTACCTAATAAATCATAAGGCAAATGCGCCCAATGTGCGGTCATAAAGTCGATGGTTTCTACCGCACGTAGTGAGATAACCCAATCGTATTTACGGCCATCACCCATCACACCTACAGATTTCACTGGCAAGAACACGCTGAAGGCTTGGCTGGTTTTTTCATACCAACCGCTATTGCGTAATTCTTCGATAAAGATTGCATCCGCACGGCGTAATAAATCGCAGTATTCTTTTTTCACTTCGCCTAATACACGCACGCCTAAACCTGGGCCTGGGAATGGGTGGCGGTTGATCATTTCAGCCGGTAAGCCTAATGCTAAACCGATTTTACGTACTTCATCTTTAAATAATTCACGTAAAGGTTCAACTAAACCAAGTTTCATATAGTCTGGTAAGCCACCTACGTTGTGGTGTGATTTAATCACATGTGCTTTACCAGTTTTGCTTGCTGCAGATTCGATTACGTCAGGGTAAATCGTACCTTGTGCCAACCATTTCACGTTAGTGAGTTTTTTCGATTCATCATCGAATACATCCACGAACACTTTACCGATAATTTTGCGTTTCGCCTCAGGATCGGATACGCCAGCAAGTTCGCCTAAGAAACGGCTTTCAGCATCAACACGGGTAATATTTAAACCGAATTTGTCACCGAACATTTCCATGACTTGATCGCCTTCGTGTAAGCGGAGTAAACCGTTATCCACGAATACGCAGTGTAAGTTTTTGCCGATAGCACGGTGTAAAAGTAATGCAACCACAGAAGAGTCCACACCACCAGATAAACCTAAAATCACTTCATCATCACCCACTTGCTCTTTAATGCGAGCAACGGCATCTTCGATAATGTTTTCTGCTGTCCATTTGGTTTCGCAACCACAAATGTTCACCACGAAATTCATCAATAATTCTAAGCCTTTTTTAGTATGGGTTACTTCAGGGTGGAATTGTACGCCGTAGAAACGACGATTTTCATCAGACATTGCCGCAATTGGGCAGGTTGGAGTCGTACCGGTAACTTGGAAGTTTTCAGGTAAACGCGTTACTTTATCGCCATGGCTCATCCATACATCTAATTTGCTATCACCATCATTTAAATGAGCGAAAAGTGCGGTTGGATTATCCATTAAAACAGAAGCATAGCCGAATTCACGATGATCAGAGGTTTCAGTTAAACCACCAAGTTGCATCGCCATGGTTTGCATACCGTAACAAATACCCAATACAGGCACACCTGCATTAAATACATATTCAGGTGCACGCGGGCTGTTTTCTTCAGTGGTACTTTCTGGACCACCAGAAAGAATGATACCGTCTGGATTAAATTCACGGATTTGTTCTTCAGTTACATCCCACGCCCAAAGTTCGCAGTACACACCGATTTCACGCACACGACGCGCAATCAGCTGAGTATATTGTGAACC
>CAKQTN010000143.1:0-3729 GCA_934276625.1 uncultured Haemophilus sp. | reverse complement strand
AATTTTATAGTATTTGCCACGTTTATGCAACAAGGATTTCTATTCCTTTAAATATCAGCGGGTAAAGCACTTATTTCCGCAGAAATACTTTCACCAAATTGAAGTAATTTCTCTAATCTCGCAGTTTCAATACACACCATATTTCGATATCCATCTGCTTTCATTGCACTTGGTGTTTTCTCCCAAGGATTCCATAGCACAATTGAATCTGCGTGATGATGGGTAATTTGAATCCGTCGATTAAATACCTTATCCACCAAGAATGTTTTATCTTCCTCTAATGCATAAATACAATCGACGCCTTGTTCAATTTTACGAGTTGAAGGAACATCTGTATGTTTACCTTGTAATGAGTCATAACAACGGCTTGGTAAATTTTGGACTTCAATTTGTGAAATATCACCAATATTAAAATAACTGTGTAATGCCGCTTGAGCAGGCTCTTGCCCTAAATGCGTTAAAGTCATTGTGCATTTATCGGTAAATTCCATTTTCATTTTGGCTTCAATCGCACCATATTCAGAAAACAGCGAAAATTCTAACCGCACTTTATTCGCCTGCAGATCATAATCACTCAATTGCCACAAACGTAAACGCGCTGTACCGTGTGAAGGTTGTTTAACACCACCAAACCAAGGGTAACAAAGTGGTACACCACCGCGAATTGCCACACCTTGTGTGAAAGGTTCAATATCACTTAACCAAAAGACGTCCTGCTCTGCTCCTTTAGGTTTCCAATTTAATAGCTGTGCCCCTTGTAATGCAATTCGAGCAAAACCTACTGAGTGATTTAAAGTTAAAACAGGAATTTCATTGATATGTTCTAACGTTAATTCTGGTGTTAATTGTTGAATTTGAGCTGTCATATTCGCCTCCTTGTGATAAGGCTATTATATAGAAGAAAGAGAGACTTGAGTTTATTTTTATACCGTGAATATAAAAAAACCGCACATCAAAGTGCGGTCATTTTTAATTAAGATTTTAAAGAATTAATTACTCTTCACCCAACAATTTCAACTCACGTTTTCTTACTTGGGATTTTAAGATTTCAGCAAACTCTTCAAACGTGAAAGTACCTAAATCTGCACCTTTACGGGTACGTACTGCCACTTTGCCTTCAGCAATTTCTTTATCACCACAAACAAGCATATAAGGTACGCGACGTAAGGTGTGTTCACGGATCTTGAAGCCGACTTTTTCATTACGTAAATCTGCTTTAACACGTAATCCCGCATCAGAAAGTTGTTTCACCACTTTTTGCACATAATCAGCTTGGCTGTCTGTAATATTCATTACAACCGCTTGAACTGGCGCTAACCATGCTGGGAAGAAACCCGCATACTCTTCAGTAATGATACCAATGAAACGTTCAATTGAACCTAAAATCGCACGGTGAATCATAACTGGCGTACGACGATCATTGTCTTCTGCTACATAAGACGCATTTAGGCGACCAGGTAATGCAAAGTCTAATTGGATGGTGCCGCATTGCCATTCACGATCTAAGCAGTCACGTAATGCAAACTCAATTTTCGGACCGTAGAATGCACCTTCACCTTCTTGAATTTCATATTCAAGACCGTTATGTGCTAATGCTGCCGCAAGACCTGCTTCTGCACGATCCCACATATCATCTGCACCAATACGTTTTTCAGGACGAGTAGATAATTTCACCTGAATATTTTGGAAACCGAACGTGCTGTAAATGTCGTAAACCATTTTAATACAGCTGGTTACTTCACTTTCAATTTGGTCTTCAGTACAGAAAATGTGTGCATCATCTTGAGTGAAGCCACGTACACGCATTAAACCGTGTAAAGAACCTGATGGTTCGTTACGGTGACAAGAACCAAATTCTGCCATGCGGATTGGTAAATCACGGTAAGATTTTAAACCTTGGTTAAAGATTTGAACGTGTCCAGGGCAGTTCATTGGTTTAATCGCATATTCACGGTTTTCTGATTGTGTAGTAAACATCAAATCGCCGTAATTTTGCCAGTGACCTGTTTTTTCCCATAACACACGGTCCATCATAAACGGACCTTTCACTTCTTGATAATCGTATTCTTTTAATTTCGTACGTACGAAGGTTTCTAATTCGCGGAAAATTGTCCAACCATCGTTATGCCAGAACACCATACCTGGTGCTTCTTCTTGCATATGATATAAATCTAACGCTTTACCGATTTTACGGTGGTCACGTTTTGCCGCTTCTTCTAAGCGAGTTAAGTATTCCGCTAATTGTTTTTTATCTGCCCAAGCCGTACCATAGATACGTTGTAACATTTTATTTTTGCTATCACCACGCCAGTAAGCACCTGCAACTTTCATTAATTTGAAGTTGTGGCAGAAACGCATATTTGGCACATGTGGCCCACGACACATATCAATGTATTCTTCGTGATGATAAAGTGCAGGCGTTGCAGTACGCTCGATGTTTTCATCTAAGATCGCCATTTTGTATGGCTCACCGCGTTTTTCAAAAGTATCTCTTGCTTCTTGCCAGCTTACCGGAGTTTTGATGACGTCATAATTGGTTTTCGCCAATTCCAGCATACGTTTTTCGATAGCATCAATGTCTTCTTGCGTTAAAGAGCGGTCTAAATCTACGTCATAATAGAAGCCATTTTCAATCGTTGGACCGATTGCCATTTTGACATCTGGGAATAATTGTTTGATTGCGTGACCTAGCAAGTGTGCGCAAGAATGACGAATAATTTCTAAACCGTCTTCATCTTTTGCTGTAATAATTTCAAGGTTGGCATCTTCATTGATGATGTCACAGGCATCACGACGTTCACCGTTTACACGGCCAGCGATGGTTGCTTTGGCAAGACCGGCTCCGATATCTTGAGCCACTTCTAACACAGAAACTGGACGATCAAATTCACGTTTAGAACCGTCCGGTAAAGTAATAATAGGCATAATTTTTCCTTATACAGTGGTCGCCCATACGAAAGGCAACATGCAATAATGATTAAAAACAAACCGCACTTTCATTCACTCCCACTATCGAGCAAACCAAGTGCGGCGGAGAATTTTAACACTTTCCACCACGCTTGTTAATATCTCGCTGAATTCTTTCCAATGAGTAAATAATGATTTTCCTGATAGCGACTTTATCTATTCAAAATTTGCGATAAAATGACCGCACTTTTGATAAACACAAATTAAAGGAAACTCTATGAACGTATTAGTATTAAAATCAAGCATCCTTGCAGATCACTCTCAAAGCAATAAATTAGCCGATTACACCATTGAAAAATTAAAAGGTCACAACATTGTGGTACGTGATTTAGCGGCGCAACCCCTTCCCCATTTTGATGCAACGGCGGCAACTGCGGTACGTGGCGAGCCTAAAACAACGGAAGAAAATGCACTTTTAGCCTTATCTGATGAATTAGTGGCGGAATTAAAAGCGGCAGATATTATTGTAATTGGTGCACCTATGTATAACTTAGGCATCCCAACACAACTTAAATCTTATTTTGATTTTATCGCTCGTCCTCGTGTGACTTTCCAATACACCGCAAATGGCCCTGAAGGTTTACTTAAAGGTAAAAAAGCGATTGTATTAGCAAGTTTTGGTGGCATGTATGATGAAAACAACAATGTGACAAATTACTTAAAAGCCATTTTAGGTTTTGTTGGTATTACCGATGTTCAGTTTGCTTATGCAAAAGGTATTGGATTAGGTGCAGAGGCAATTGAAAAAGCACAACGTTCAGC
>CAKQTN010000142.1:0-3731 GCA_934276625.1 uncultured Haemophilus sp. | reverse complement strand
GGCGGAATGGACGGGACTCGAACCCGCGACCCCCTGCGTGACAGGCAGGTATTCTAACC
This sequence comes from uncultured Haemophilus sp., assembly GCA_934276625.1. Classification (GTDB taxonomy): domain Bacteria; phylum Pseudomonadota; class Gammaproteobacteria; order Enterobacterales; family Pasteurellaceae; genus Haemophilus_D. Next base: position 3,672 of record CAKQTN010000142.1, on the reverse strand, counting down.
AGCTGAACTACCACTCCGTGAGCATATTAAGACAAGTTTTAAATTGGCGGAATGGACGGGACTCGAACCCGCGACCCCCTGCGTGACAGGCAGGTATTCTAACCAGCTGAACTACCACTCCGTGAGCATATTAAGACAAGTTTTAAATTGGCGGAATGGACGGGACTCGAACCCGCGACCCCCTGCGTGACAGGCAGGTATTCTAACCAGCTGAACTACCACTCCGCTAAGTGCTGGGTATAATAATGATGAACGTTAGAACCGTCAATCTTTTTTTTCTTTTTTTATGTTTATCTGATTAATAGATAACCGATTAATGAGAGGTTTCATCTCCCATACGAATTGACCAAAAACATTTGCTATCGCTTTTTTTATTGACCAATTTAATGAAATCTAAATGAGCTTGTAGTTCATCATCTGTGGGTTGTAACACCTTTAAATTCTGCGAAAAATTGACCGCACTTTGAATATCTTGAACATTGGCGCTAGCTTGGATAATCGAACTATCCGAATGCTCTTCATCAAATAGACTGGTTTGACCGCCCGTCATGGATAAATAAACGTCGGCTAAAATCTCCGCATCCAGTAACGCACCGTGGAGTGTTCGTTTGCTGTTATCAATGCCTAAACGATCACACAACGCATCTAAGCTATTACGTTTTCCCGGGTACATTTGGCGCGCCATTTGCAACGTATCGGTAACCAGGCAAATGTCGGTTGTTTTGATATCTAACCCAAGTTTACGGAATTCATAGTCCATAAAGCCCACGTCGAAGGGCGCGTTGTGAATAAGCAGTTCGGCACCACGAATGTATTCAATAAAGTCTTGTGCAATCGTTTTGAAATCCGGTTTATCCGCCAGCATTTCATCCGTAATACCGTGAACTTTAATGGCATCAGGATCAACCAAACGATCCGGCTTAATATAAATGTGAAAATTATTGCCTGTATATTTACGGTTGATCATTTCCACCGCGCCAATTTCAATAATGCAATGTCCTTCGTAATGCGCACCAATTTGGTTCATACCGGTGGTTTCAGTATCCAGTACAATCTGGCGATCCGGATTTATCATTGTTCTACCTATCTGTTTCCTTTAAAATACTGCCTATTTTACACAAGCTCGAATTAGTTATGCAAAAACAGATTGAAATTTTTACGGATGGATCTTGCCTCGGCAATCCGGGAGCCGGTGGCATAGGGATTGTCCTGCGCTATAAACAGCATGAAAAACATATTTCAAAAGGGTATTTCAAAACCACTAATAATCGCATGGAATTACGAGCAGTGATTGAGGCTTTAAATAGCTTAAAAGAGCCTTGCCATGTGACGCTTTATAGCGATAGCCAATATATGAAAAATGGCATCACACAATGGATTTACAATTGGAAGAAAAACAATTGGAAAGCGAGTACGGGCAAAGCGGTAAAAAACCAAGATTTATGGATTGCGTTAGATCAGGCGATTCAAACCCATAACATTGATTGGCAGTGGGTGAAAGGCCATTCAGGCCATCGTGAAAATGAAATTTGTGATGAATTAGCCAAACAAGGTGCAGAAAATCCGACCTTCGAAGATATTGGTTACGAAGGGTAATCTGCACCTTGTTTTAAAGTGCGGTTATTCTTGATAACGAATTAATCCTTCTTGTTGTGTTGTGGCTATTAATGTGCCATCTGCAGCAAAAATTTGTCCTCTCGCTAAACCTCGCCCCGCAGAAGCATTATTACTTTCAATGGCATGTAAGTGCCAATTATTTAAATTGAAAGGGCGGTGAAACCAAATACTGTGGTCGATTGTAGCCACTTTCATCCCTTTCTGTAAAAAGCCTTTCCCATGTGGGTGAAGTGCGGTCAAAATACAGTGGAAATCAGAAAAATACGCTAAGAGACATTGTTGCGTCTGCAAATCCAGTGGTGCTTCTCCATTGGTTTTAAACCAAGCATATTGTTCGGGTGGGAGTTCACGACCATCAAATGGATTGTTCAAATATCGGCTATGAATCTGAAATGGGCGTTCTTGGGCAAATTTTTCACTCAAGCTTTCAGGCAAAGTCTGCGCCACTTTCAACATGATTTCATGTTCATCAATGCATTGTTCAGGACCAGGCACTTGCGGCATGGCTGATTGATGGTCAAAACCTTCTTCGGGTACTTGAAATGAAGCAGTAACATGACAAATCACATTTTTATGTTGAATGGCTTTTACGCGTAATGCAGAGAAGTTGCGTCCTTCACGCAAAGTTTCCACATCATAAATAATCGGGTGTTGACTATCGCCAGGTGCTAAAAAGTAAGCATGGCAAGAATGGAGTACACGCTCCGTAGGGGCAACTTGCATCGCGGCAGAAAGAGATTGCGCCACAACCTGACCGCCAAACACTTGGTGAAAACCTAAGTCTTCACTGGCTCCGCGAAAGATAAGATCATCAATTTTTTCTAATTTTAACAATTCGATGAGTTGATTTAATTTATCCGACATTGTTTTTTCCTTTTCTAAATACAAAAAGACCGCATAATCATGCGGTCTAAAGCGTTTTTATACGTTAAAGCGGAAGTGCATAACATCACCATCTTGGACGATGTAGTCTTTACCTTCTAAGCGCCATTTACCTGCTTCTTTTGCTCCGTTTTCACCTTTGAATTGGATGAAGTCATCGTAAGCAATTACTTCTGCACGGATGAAGCCTTTTTCAAAGTCTGTGTGGATTACAGCTGCTGCTTTAGGGGCGGTTGCACCCACAGAAACTGTCCATGCGCGCACTTCTTTCACACCCGCAGTGAAGTAGGTTTGAAGATTTAATAAGGCATAACCCGCACGAATTACACGGTTTAAGCCTGGTTCTTCAATACCAAGATCTTGTAAGAATTCGATTTTTTCATCATCATCAAGTTCAGCAATTTCTGCTTCAATCGCCGCACATACAGGCACCACAACAGAGCCTTCTTTTTCAGCAAATTCACGTACTTTGTCTAAATATGGGTTGTTTTCAAAACCGTCTTCATTCACGTTCGCAATGTACATGGTTGGTTTTAATGTGAGGAAGTTATAGCTTTTAATTGCTAATAGTTCGTCTTTATCTAACTCAACAGAACGAATCATGCCTGCTTCAGAAAGTACAGGAAGGATTTTTTCCATCACAGAGAGTTCAAATTTTGCGTCTTTATCACCACCTTTAGCGCGTTTTTGTAAACGTTGGATTGCACGTTCACAGCTGTCTAAGTCAGCAAGGGCTAATTCGGTATTGATAGTTTCGATATCGCTTAATGGATCGATTTTACCCGCAACGTGCACGATGTCGTCGTTTTCAAAACAACGAACAACATGACCAATTGCATCAGTTTCACGGATATTAGCTAGAAATTTATTACCTAAGCCTTCACCTTTACTTGCACCCGCAACCAAACCAGCGATATCCACAAACTCCATGGTGGTGGGTAATACGCGTTCAGGTTTAACAATTTCCGCTAGCGCATCTAAACGCGGATCCGGCATTGGTACCACGCCAGTATTTGGTTCGATTGTACAAAACGGATAGTTTGCCGCTTCGATACCGGCTTTGGTTAATGCATTAAAAAGGGTAGATTTACCGACGTTTGGCAAACCAACGATACCACATTTAAATCCCATGATGTTTTCCTTATTGTAAGCGTAAGTGCGGTTAAAATTTAT